>NZ_VRUT01000044.1:0-31205 GCF_008039465.1 Methylobacterium sp. WL120
TTCATGCCAGCCTTCTCCGCTTGGCCGGCTGCGCTCGCCAGACCAGCTCCGCCGGCCAAGCTACCCGTGGCGGAGCGGCCCACCGTGCACTAACTTTACCCTTGGACCACCTCGTGGGGGCCGATCAGAAGGCCATGCAAGCCAAGTTCGGCCGCTCCCTGGCGGCGCCCGCCTCGGTCGCGCGCGGCCCGCAGATGACGCCGCGCGAGGCCGACTTGGCAGTCAGCGGCATCGGCCAGCCGGTCCCGGAGAGGCGCGCCGGGCCGGCGCCGCTGCAGGGCGACAGTCTCGCCGGTATCGGCAAAGCCGCGATGCAGGGGCCGGTTTCCGGCCTCGACATGCTGATCGACGCCCCGGTCCACCTCGCCAACCAAGCGCCCAAAGCGCTCAATCTCAACGCCTGGCTCGTCAACAAAATCCTCGGCCGTGACGCGGTCCCCTACGCGGGAGCGATCAGCGATCACCCGCTTCTCCCCAGCGATATCCTCCACGCGCCCGACCGCGCTCTCGGATCACGGAAGTACCAGCCGCAGGGGCCGGTAGAGCGGATCGTGGATCGCATCGGCCAGGAAGTCGGCGCCTCGGCCGTCCCCGCCGCCGGGGCGCTCGCCGCAGGCGGCCGGCTCGGCGTTCAGGGCGCGCGGGCGCTCGCCCTGAGCGAAAATCCGCTCGCGGCGCTGGCCTATGGCCCGGTGGAGGCCGCCGCCGCGAACCCGTCCGGCATGGTCGCCCGGGAAGCGTTGGGAGCGGGCGCGGCCGGCACCGGTGCGGGCGTCGCGAACGAAGGCGCGCGCGCCATCACCGGCGACGACCACAACCCGACCGCGGACCTCATCGGGTCGGCGGCGGGCGTCAGCGGCCTCGCGATCGCTAAGCCGATCCTCGGCGCCATCGGTTCGCTGGCCTCGGCGGCCCGTGGCTCGACCCGCTTCGCCGACGACGTGGCACGCGAGGCCGTCGCGCACGAGATCATCGCCAACTCCGGCCATGCGCAGGCACAGGTTGCCGGCGGCGTCGACCGCGGCGCCATCGATGCGCAGCCCCTGGCGAACCAGCTGCGGACGCCATCCGCGGCGGAATCGGCGGTCCCCGGATACCGGTCGGACATCGCGGACCGCTCCAGCGATCCCGGGCTTGCGGCCTACGTCTTCGGGCACACGGCCGCCAATCCGGGCCTCGACACGGTACGGCGGGCCTCGAACCAGGCCGCCATCGGTGACCGGATGAGCGAGCTGGCGCCGACCGGTTCAGCCGGGCAGTTCCGCAACGACCTCCAAGGCGGCGTCGACCGCCGGGTGGCGGCGGGCGAGACGCAGGCCGAGATCGCGCAGCGTACCCTCGATGAGCACGTGCAACGCCTGACCTCGACCATGACGGGCGAGGCGCGCGGCGCAGACATCCGGGCCGCGCTTCAGCGCGCGAAGGACACCGCCGATCAAGGCGTCCGGGAGGCTTACGCCCCGGTCAACGCCTCGACCGCGAGCGTTGATGTCGCCCCGCTCGCCCAACGCTTCGGCGGCATCGATGAGGGCCTGAGCGTGGCCGAGCGCGAACGCTTCCGCCCGGGCGAAGCGAACATCCCGGATCGCCTCATCGGGCCCGCGGAGGCCACCGGCCCGGTCGATACCGGCTTGCTCGACGCGTCCGGCCGGCCGATCACCCGCGCGCCAGCGCCGGGCAACAGTCAGCAGCCGATCCGCGAAGTGACCGGCTTGCGGAGCGCCCTGACCGACGAGGCGCGCGCGGCGCGCACCGCGAACCGCCCGGCCGAAGCCCGGATCATCGACCAGCACGTGACCGCCTTGGACGACTACCTCGACGGGGCGGTCCCTGAAGGATTGCGCGGCCAGTACGATGCAGCCCGCGCGACCCGCCGCGATGTGGCCGACCGGTTCGAGCGGCCGCAGAATGCGGTGGCGCAGGTGCTCGGCGAGCGCCAGGGAGTCTACGACGTGCCGGACAGCGGCGTCGCGCCCCGGTTCGCGCAGTCCGAGGAAGGCCGGCTGACCGACCTGCGCCAGCTCATGAGCGAAGCCGGCGGCGATGCTCGCGTCCGCCCTGCCCTGCGCGATCAGTTCCTGGCGAACATCCGGGACCGTGGGTTGCTCGACCGGCCGGAGCAGCTCGGCACCTACCTCGACCGCCACGCGACGCTGCTCGACCAGCTGCCCGGCCTGCGCGACGAGCTCACGGCCGGCGGAGCGGCCAGTCGCGCGTCGGCGGAGGCCCGCACCGCGGCCGACGCAACCCGGCGCGATCTCACGACCCCCGACCGCTCGCCGGAGGCCGCCTATCTCCGGTATGACGAGGCCGGGACAGTCCGCTCGATGCGCACGGTCCTCGGGGCGGCCAAGCCGGCCGAGGCGGCGCAACGGCTTCTGGAAACGGCCGGCACGAACCCGGAGCACGCTCGGGCGGCATTCTGGGAGGCGCTGAAAGATCGAGCCACCGTCGACGGCGGCGTGAACCAGCCCAAGCAGATCAGCGGCCGGCGCGGCAATGATTTTCTGAACGACCCGCAGACGAAGGCCGTCGCCGAGGTGCTGTATCGCGACAAGCCGGAACAGCTCCGGGACATCACCGACGTGTTCGACGCCCTGGCCGGGTCGAACAGCGCCACGCGTGCTCGGCGGCCCGGCTCGTCGGGGACCGCTCAGGGCATGAAGGCCGGCTACGATGCGGCATTGTCCGCCTCGTCCATCGCTAGCCGCATCCGCAGCGTCCATCGCGGCCAGCTCTCGCCGACCATCGCTGGCGTCGATCTCATCGCGACGTACCTCCGGCGCAAGTCGGCGCAGATCCAATCCGGGGCGATTTCGCGGCTTCGCGACGAGGTGGTGCAGAGCCCTGAACTCGCGGCCCGGCTGTTGGACGACTACAACCCGGCGACGTATGCGGCGAAGCGCCGGGAGCTACAGACGGCCTACGGCGCGCGAGCTACCGAAGCGATCAAGCTGCTGGACGAGGCCGACGACGCGCATCAGCGGCCCGAGGTAGCGGCGGTGCGCAGGGCGAGCGACCGATAGTCGCCGTCAACCAACGGCAAAATTTGATCTTCTGTCCGTCAACATCGCGAGGATCGGCGATGCCTCCTGTCGGGGTTAGGCTGGTTGAAGATATACTGCTCCGGTCAATGAAGACAGCCGTTCACTCGGGATCGAGCCGCGCGCTAACAAACGTACAGCGCACGTTGCGAGTAATCTTTGGGACTTTCTGAATGACGCGCAATCTGCGCCCGTCCGGTATGACTGCACGCGTTGGACATTGCGCCGTGGTGCTGCCGAACGGTTTTTGGTGTCGCACGCTCGTGCGCGATGTTCATTTGTGTGTATCACCAAACGCGAGGTAGGCTACGGCATAGAGGCGTCCGTATTGAGCGGGCCGGGTCGACGAACGTCATAAGGATCAAGACATGGCAACGAACCCCGACGATGCCCGTCCCATAGTTTCGATTGCCTCACTTTCATCCGATATCGTCGAAGGAAACCGAAGCTACTCGATTGCCGAATTCAGCGTTTCACGTACTGGCAGCGCTGCGGAGGATGTTACGGTCGACATCAGCACCGCAGGTAGTGGAGCAAACCCTGCCAGCGCTTCGGATTTTTATAATCGCGCTTTCTTGTCCGGCCAAGTAACCATTCCGGCTGGATCGAGCTCCACCACATTATCATTAGCGATAGACCCCGACAGGATATATGAGGCAGACGAAGGCTTCACAGTTACTTTGTCAAACCCGTCCACGAACGCTGTGCTCGGCCAAACCATTGCCAGCGGGATCATTCGCAACGATGACCCGGCGCCATTCCTAAGTCTGTCGGGACCCTTCCCTTCCACCCTGGCGGAGGCCCCCCCTGGGCTCACCACGACGTTCAAGTACACCGTCTCACGCATTGGCGAAGCTGAGCCAAGCGAGACAGTTGATTACTTTGTCACTGGAGGCTTTTCGAACGCAGCGTCCGGAGCCGATTTCAAAGGCGGCATTCTACCGTCGGGTACGATAACCTTTGCGCAAGGCGAGACCACTAAGACGATTAGTATCGACGTTATCGGCGACGGCGTCTTCGAGCCAGACGAGTCATTCGCCCTATCGCTCACAAATCCGAACTTCGGAACCGTGGTTGGGTCGGCATCTTACGGTACAATCAGCGATGATCTTAGTGGGGTCCTGCACACGTTCGGAACAGTTGAGATCAATCCGGCCACATCCACGGGTGGCATCTTCGCACTGTACAAAGCGTTGCTGGGTCGTTCGCCCGATCCGCTTGGATTGGAAGGATTTACCAACGCTGTCGCAAATGGTGCTTCCCTTGCCGATGTAGCTAACACGCTTATCGGTTCGGCGGAACGTGGTGTGCGCTCTACGGATTCAACAAGCTATGTGCAGGAGTTGTATACGAATATGCTGCATCGAACGGCGGACGCCAGCGGATTACAGTTCTTCACAGACGAGCTGAGCCAGGGTGTCTCGCAAGCGACGGTAGCTGTTCAGATCGGAACCTCGCCCGAGGCTCAGGCTGTACTCGCTCCGACATTTACGGCCGGCGTGTTCGTGCCGGACGCGATCGTTGCTGGAGTGGCACGACTGTTCTACGGCTTGCTGGGGCGCGCGCCAGACACAGGTGGCCTGAATGTGTACACCGCGAGCGCTAGAGCAGCCGTTGGCGGCCCGGATGGAGGCTATCAAGGCTTAGAACGCGTAGCTAATGGTCTGCTCGGCACCGCGGCTTACGCAAGCACGCATCCCGACCAGTCGAACGCGGCTTTCGTGGATAGCTTGTTCGTAAACGCGCTTGGACGGCACGCTGATGCTAGCGGTGCAACTTATTACGCTGCTGAGTTGGCGCAGGGTACGAGCCGAGGAATGGTCGCCTTGGAGATCGCCGAAAGTGGCGAGGCACAGATCCACCTATCTGGACAGATAGAGCTAGGTCTTCAGCTTCTCATGTGAGGTGGCCGTTGCTACAGACGTGCCGTGTTCCTCAGCATTATAAATGCCCGCAGGCGCGTCGGGCGGTCGGCGATCTCGTCGAAGCGTTCCGCGCCACCGGCACACGCAAGCCGCAGGGCAGCCCGACGGACTTCAACACGCAGTACCGGGCGGAGATCGGTGGCGAGACGCTACCGCAGCAGGGCCTGACAGCCCTGAAAACCCAGGGTCGTTCGCTGCTGGCCGACGTCGGCGATGTCTCACGCCGGGCCTATCTCGGCCGCAACAACGCGGCATTGGCCGAGACGTTCGCGGCGCCGGACAGCGTGTAGCGCATCCGCGACATCATCATGAGGGGCGCTGAGACCCCGTTCACTGATGCGGCGCTGAAGTCGCTGATCATGGGGCCGTCGGCCGCGGGCGGGCGGTGAATGACGGCGGCCTCGTCGTCGGCGTCACCGTAAGCGGCTCCATGCGCGACCCGCCGCCCGATGGGTGAGGCCCCTCAGCCTCGTTCCTCCCCGACTGAGCCCCGCCTGCATCCGCCGAGCGGGGCTTTTTCGTTTGCGTCTCAGCAGCTCAAGCGCCGGCCTTCCCGCCGCCCGAACGCCTGGTAATGGGCCGCTGCCGATTTCATCTTGCCGCTCTGAATCGCGCGGAGAACATCGGGATTGCAGCGTAGATACTCCCGCTCGTCGAACGAGGCCACGCCACCGCGGCCGCGATCCTCAGCTCCGTACCCACGCCTGTCATCGTCGCGACGGCGATCGTCGCGCCCTCCGTATTCGCGATCGCGATCCCGGTAGCCATCTTCACGGCGGTCGTAGCCATAATCCCGGCCGCCGTAGGGCTGGGCGAAAGCGGGTGCTACCGAACTGATGGTCGTCAGGCTCACAGCCAACACGGTACACAGCGTCTTCATATTTTTCGATCCTTTGCCAACGGCCAGAAACGGATGGCCGGACGCATTGGTTCGATCGCGCAGCACCAGCCGCTATTTTGAGCCCGCCCGGCATCAGCCGCGGCGGGCTTTTTCGTTGGGTGCTCAGCTGCTCAGACCGCATTCTCACGGCTTGTTAAAGGACAGCTACCGAATTGAGCAGCATTACCCCAGGTAAAGATTCCAGCCCTGCTCAATCTGCTGCACGTGGGTTGCCTGCGCTTCCGAACTCACGGAGATCTGCACAGCTACGTCCGCGCGTGTTGCTCCGTGTGCCAGAGCGTCAGTCCAGTAGACCGATCCAGGATCGCCAGATGCATGACGACCCAGCGCGCCGACATACAAGGCGTCGACGAAGGCCGCATCAGTTGGCGCATTGATATGCTGGGCATATTCCAGCGAGTTGATCATGTTCTGCGCCACACCCGCAAGCGAGGCACCACCTTGCTTCACGAGGTTTTCGAAATATTGTAATCCATTCGCGTCGGGCGCGCGTTGTACGACACCGTAGTAGAGCCGAGCGATATCAGAGTCTGTTTTGTCCGGGACAAATTCGCCTTGCCTGAAATCGCTAGCAGCAAGGGACTGCGCTTCGGGTGATGTTGCAATCTGGACAGCGACCGTGGCTCGAGAAACACCCGAGTTGAGCTGCGCCTGGAAATAGGCTTGGCCGCCTGCGTCGGAGGGACGATGTAGGCCGTTGATATAGAGGCTCTCGATATAGCCCGAGTCTCCCTGATTGCTCGGATGCGCAGCGGCGTAGGCAGGCGAAGCGGTGATTTGAGCCGCAACGCTAGCTGAGCTTGCTCCAGAGCTAAGCTGTGCGGCAAAATTTTCGAACTGAAGTGGTGTCGGCGGCAAGCCGAGAAGGGTATTGGTTAGCCCATACACAGTTCCCGCAGCGCTATTATAATTATGCTCGACCGTGCCAAATAGCGGGTGACCAGGCGTTACGGCGGTAGCATTGCCGCCGGGAATTATGAAATCGCCGAGTTTGTCATTAGTAAAATTGAAGTTACCAACTGGTAAGTTTCCAGAAGAAAGGATAATATATGAGTTAGGGTCAGATTGCGACGTTGCTAAATCCTGGAATAGAATGTAGTTAGTATTATCATATTTAGTTGCAATAACTTTATGGGGTGAAGAAGTGTATGTTTCGGAGTATGAAATTATATCACCGGGCGTCTGAATTGATCCGAATAAATAGCCACTCCGGATTGAACCAATCGACAAATATCCCGTTACTTTAAAAGAACCATCCGAATAGTATGCAGTGCCACGTGAAATGCTGCCGAATTGGAAATTCGAATTATTAAAATTTAAGTACATAGGTTCTCACCTTGACACCGGATGTAAGTCTGCATAGTGTATTGTATACTGCCGTGTATCGTTTGGCGCCAGAGCGACGTCACAAATTTCACGTGTCTACCGCCCGACCTCCCACACCGGCACGCCCACAGGCCGCCCCGGCAGGTGCCGGTAGTACGTCGTCATCCCGAACCGGATCTTGTCGCTCTCGACTGCGCGGACGCGCTCGCCGCTGATCATCAGGGCGCCGCAGTGATCGACCCGGATGAAGCCCGCCGTCGGATGCACGCCGAACAGCTCCGCCGTCGTCCAGCCGAGCGCCGCAGCATCGTCGCCGAACTCGTCGAGAAAGGCGATCGCCGCCTCGCGCATCTTCTCCCACCGCGGTCCGGTTAGACCCGGGCAAGGCGCTGTGGTCAGCTTCATGGCCTCGAGCGCATCGCGCCAGGTCTGGGTGTCAGAGGGCGCGGGTCGAATCGGTGCTGGTGATGCCATGGGTCTCGCCGGATGTGGGCCGGCGGGGATAGGGGCGCGGTCAAGGCGGCGCAACGCGGTGTTCGGCCGCCGGCGCTCACTCCGCGCGGGCCAGTTGGCTAGTACGTTGATCAAAGAACTCGCTACCACATAGCATCGGCCACGACGTGGTGCGTGGTTGATTTGAGCCTTATCAGCAATCGAAAGTGTATTCTCGCCAAATATCGCTTGACGAACCCCCTGAGTGTGTAGAACGATCAAAGCTCTAATTTGAAAGGGCAACTACCTTGGAAGACCAAGTCGAAACTTCTTCGCCTGATATCATCGAACTCGCTGCCGACCTCGTCTCGGCCTACATCTCGAACAACAACGTGCCAGTGTCAGAGCTGCCGAACGTGATCGCCAGCGTACACGCTGCCTTGACCGGCCTCGGCAAGGAAGCGGTCGCTCAGCCTGCCGCCCCCGAGAAGGCGACCGCTGCGCAGATCAAGAAGTCGATCGCGCCAGACGCGTTGATCTCTTTCATCGATGGAAAGCTGTACAAGACGCTGAAGCGTCACCTGACCAAGCACGGACTGACGATGGAGGGCTACCGAGCACGCTATGGCTTGTCAGCGGACTACCCGTCGACCGCGGCGAGCTACTCTGCCAAGCGCTCCGAACTGGCGCGCTCGCTCGGTCTCGGCCAACTACGTAAGACGGCACTGAAGGCTGTCGCAGCTGACGAAACGGTCTCTGAGGCATCCAAGCCCAAGCCCCGCGGCCGACCCCGCAAGGCCGTGGAGACCCCTGAGGCAGCTCCGAAGGCTCGCGGCCGGAGGAAGGCCGCCGAGACGGCCTGACGCCGCTCAGCGAGCCATTCCGGCACAGCGTGGCATTTCTATCGGTGACGAGCTTCTAACCTAGCGCCACCATCCTGCATGCAGGCCATGTACTGCGTATCGGCCTAGCTGGTGAGATCCGGGGTTCCCCCGCCGCGTGAGCAGATCGCGGCGGGGCCGAACCATCTACTCAGCCTTGCGATGCCCCCGGCCGTGCTGCTCCTTGCCGGCGCCCGCCGCGGCTGCAGCCTCCTTCTCGGCCTTCCCGACCGTCGCCGAGCTCGTAGCGCCGTCGCTCGTCGCTCCGGCCGGCGCGTTCGACGCCGCGGACTTCGGCTGACCCTTGCCCTCCGTCGGCGCTTCCGCCTTGCCACCCTCGAGAACTTCGGGGTGGCCAGCGCCCGCCTCAGCGCTCCCGGCCTCCTGGACCTCGGCCGCCTTCTGATCCTTCGCGCTCATCGAGCTGTGGTTCTGACCGTCGCCGGACTGACCCTTGGCTGGGTTCGACATTCGTGACCTCTCCTATCGTGGTCACGCGGCAACTGCTCGCATCGAGCGCGGTTCGGGCGAAGCCGTCGTCTGCGACGAAAGGCCAGCCGCGCTACCGGCGCTCGGCCATCGTCAGCCCTGCCGTGCCTGCCGGATGGCCAGAGCGTCCGCGAACGGCTTCGACAGCACATGCCGGCCCGACGCGTCGTAGACCTCGACCGTCCAGGCCGACCAATCACGCTGCGCACGGCCGAGCATCACGTCCAGCGCGACGCGCTCGGCATGCACGCGCATCAGGGCCCAGGTCGGCAACCGCTTACCCTGCAGATCGGCAACAAGGTCATGCCCGTCCGTGCAGTGGAAGCGGTAAAGTGGCGTCGGCATTGGCCTTCTACCCCGCCCTCCACACCATCCCACCGCTACGCGCGTGGCCGTCGTAGCCATGGTTGAACCGTCGGTCTGCTTGCTGTCTGTTCCGTGTATGTTCTTGGACAACTCGGGGCCTTGATGCACCCCCAGCCGCACGAACCGCCTGTGGAGATCCGGTTGACGGAGGCGGAGACGATCGCGCTGGCCTACCGTCGGGCCGCCCGCGGCGACGCCTGGACCGCGCTGGTGAGGGCCATCGAGGACGCGCTGTCCGACCTCGCCGAGGCGGAGCACCGGTCGCTGCGGCGGGATCGACTCGTCTCGCGTGGCTACGTCTGCGGCCGGCGGCCCAACGCGTAGGTGGACACCCTTGCGGACATCGCGGGCGATCGCGTTACGGTGGAGTGCCAGTCCTGCAGCCGAAGGGGCATTTACGCTACGGACGGCCTTGTGGCGCGGTTCGGGCCTACGATGCAGCAGCTCGACGCGCTCCGGCATCTGTCAGGCTCGTGCCGGCACCAGCGCCGCCCAGGGGCGCCGCCCGCGCGGAAATACGAAACCGTGTGTCAGGCCCGGCTCATCCTGCCGCCGTCGAAAAAGCAGATCGTGCCGACGCCGATCCAACGGGGCCTGAACGTTGAGGCCTGGACGGCCTCGGGCTCGATCGAGTGGCACCTTGCGACGGTCTACAGCTTCGAGCTTGGCCACCTGGTGCTCGACGCCGCGGCGACGCTCTACCCGGACCAGGAGATCACGCTGCGTCAGGCCTGCCGGGTAATCGCGAAGCGCGAGAAGCCAGGATGAGGCTTGGCGCCCTCACGCCAGCCGCGTCCATGCCTCCGTCGCGAGCAGCACCAAAAAGCCGGCGGCGATAACGTAGATGGGGCAAGCCCCTCATTGCCAATCTTCTGAGCAAGAAAACCGATCGCCGAAAGCGCACTTGAAATCGCACCACCTGCTTAACCGAATTTTACATTTTCGTGCTTTCAATCGACATAGCAGATAATCCCCAGGCGCCTACGATGACCTCAATTCAGAGCAAGCAGAATGTTCAGATTTTTGAGCGCGATGTCACCATGGCTGGCGGTTATCAATACAGCAACTCAGACGCAGATATTTCAAAAAGATTCTCTAATTCCAGAACATCTCAGGCCATAGCCAGCATGGCCGATTTTCGCGATAAGCGAGTTTTAGACCTCGGTTGTGGCGATGGAACCTTCACTTTCGAACTACTTGATTTCGGCGCAAAGTTTGTGCTCGGCGTCGATCCTGCAACGACTGCTATCAAGCACGCGACGCTGCAGGCCGAAAAAGCTGGTGTCTCCGATCGTCTGCAATTCGCGAGCTGCAGCGTCTACGACATGGGCGACAGTTACGGGCATTTCGATATCGTCATGCTCAGAGGCGTACTTCACCATCTTCCAGATGCTGAAGCCGCGCTTAAGGCAGTTTCACCGATCTGCGACGAAATTGTCATAGTGGAGCCGAACGGATGCAATCCTGTCTTGAAGTTGATTGAGAAATTCTCGACATATCATATCGAACATGAAGAGCAGTCTTTCATGCCTCGGACAATTAATAATTGGCTTTTGTCTGCGCGCAAGACGCCAGTAAGCACAAAAATGGTGAACTTTGTTCCGCTTTTCTGCCCACCTACTTTAGCGCGGCTGCTTAAATTTCTAGAACCCATCGTTGAGGCAATACCGATTGTTCGACTGATTGGATGCGGACAGTATATTGTGAAGGCCAGCTCGATAGCTCGCTAAATTATAGGATTGTTTTTCTGTTTGACTACTCGACCGCCTCTGGATGCAGCGAAGGTGTGCCGCCATAAGCCCTGGAGATTAGCGGACAACCATCGTGGACCCGGCGATGCGTCAGCGTGCGTTTCACGACTGCAGTGTATGATCCGGCGACCGCGACGCGGCCGTGGCATGACGGACAGCGCTTTTCGGCCGTACCGTATGTCCCCTGCGCCTCGATGAGGCTGACTACCAGCCAAGCGCCGTCGACCTTCACTTCGCAGCGGTTCGCGTCCGGCTTTGTCATAGCTTGAGATGGCACGCGGGCGCTTCCTCAGCCAGTGCGCAGTGGCCACGGTCTGAAAGGCTATGTGCCGTTCGCAAGCCAGACGGAACACGCGAGGTGGCAGCCGCTTTGCTCTCTCGCTCACATCATGGGAGCGAGACGATGATCGACGCTGACACACCGCAGCCGGGCGATGATCCGGCGCCGATCGGAGACCCGTCACCCGCGCCTCCGGAGCCCACGGGCGATCCGATGCCGGATCTCGGCCCGACGCCGCCGATGGATGACGATGCAGCGATTGAGGAGACTGAGGAGCAGCCTAGCTAGGCTGCTTTCATTCCCGGCGCGTCCGATATCGCTTGCCGTTCGCGTCGGTTAGGGTGGTCAAGGCGGTGGTAGCTGGAACAGCCGCGGTGGCCGAGGCAGCATGCGCTACGCTAGCGCCGCCTAACGGCTGCGATTGCCCCAGTGCGACGACGGTTAACGCGGCCACGGTAATCGCAGACCATAGTCCGGCAACAGCGATAGTCGGGATCTTCGGCACGCATGCACCCTTACGGTTGATCGAAGCGTGTCGTTGAATGATTAAAGAGGCTGATCCGCGGCAGACGTTCAGTTCAAAAGGACGCGGGCCGCATCGGTATTAGTTGACGGTGACTGATCGGCCAGCTCGATCTTGAGCGCTCCGGCCCGCTCATGGCGGCAATCGACGCCTGTAACGCACGCTTCGGCCGCGGCAGCGTCGTCCCGGCGCGCGCCGGCCTAGAAGCCAAGCGGACGTGGAGCACGAAGTTCGAGATGCGGACCCCGCGCTACACGACGCAGATCACCGGGCTGCCGATCGTCCGCGCATAAGCCGTTCTACTTCGGGAGACAGACGGCCTTCCGGAACGACGCCAGCGACGGCTTCTTCCTGGTCTTGCAGGACTGCTCGCAAGTGGTCCGGAAGTCCGCCTCTCGGAAGTTCGGATCGTTATGCGCCATCAAGTTGATGGGCCGCTGGTAGGCCATGCCAATCCCGATATCATCAAAGGAACAGGTCGTCCTACTACCCTCTGCGCACTGAGTAAGGACGTCGTTGTACAGGAAGCCGCAATCCTCGGGTTTCAAACCCGTCATGGGTGCCGCGGTCCGCGTTACGTCGAGGCGCCCGTCGCTGTAGACGGCGCGGACCTCCTTGCCGTCGTCGAGGCCCAGCTCGAACGCGATGCGCCCGTTGCCCACCGTGTACTCGAAGCGGCCGGTGCCGACCGGAAGGTCCATGTGGTTCACCTTGCCCTTTTCGGTCACGGAAACGAGACCGTACCTGTCGAAGGAGCCAGACCCACCTGCGTTGGTCGAGTAGATCAGCACGGCGTCGGAGTAGTTCGGGAAAACGACAGCCCGTACGCCGAGGTAGACCCCCGAGAACTCCTCGACGAGGTTATCGTTGTAGCGGATCGACGACTTGGCTTCGTAGGGGTCGCCCTCGACGATCCTCAGCTTCCCGCCCGGGACGAGGATTTCGTTGACGTTCTTCGCCTCGGCGGGCTTCGGCGCAACCGGTACGGGCGGCGACGCTGGTGCCGGTTTCGGCGCGGCTGCAACCGTCGAAGATGGGTTACGGACGGCAACGGTCGCCGCGCGGTCGCGTTCCCTCTGCATCATGCAGTTAATGGCGATTGAGGCGTCCTGGCCGGGCGACCCTTGGCAGGCCCGGAGATCGGCGTCGGCCAGAATGGGATCTGCCGCCTTTCGGTTCCTGAGATAGGCGATGGCGCGGTCGAGCTCTTCCGCCTTTAATGAACGGTCTGCACCACCAGCGGCTCCGCCCACTTGGCAGCGCGTCACGGCGTCCGCTGCGCAGAATTCCGAGGCCGACAAGCCGCTGCGGCCGGTGGCCGGCCGATTACTTTCGGTCGCGTAGCACGTCTGCATCCTATCGCGGACACAATCCGCCGAGGCTGCGGACGGAACGAAAATGCCGAGACAAAGTGCCAAAAACGCGTTGCGCATGACCGAGGAGATACACGCCCTTGGCGAGCTTGCCACCTGCGGTTGATGAATGTTTCGATCGTCTAGGATGCCGTGTCGATGTTTGGTGTGTCCTGCTGCATAGCGCGTGCTAACGGGAGCCACAGGGTGCTCAGCCCTTCAGGCAGGTGCTCATGAAGGTCCGCCGCTCGGCGCCTTTAAGGCTCTTGGCCAAGGCATCGACGTTGCAGCTCTTCATCTTCGCCTGCTGCGGCGTCAGCTCCTTCGCCGGGGCTACGGATTTGCCTGCGAGGCAGTCGGACATGAAGCCCTTGCGCGCGCTGCCGGCCAGCTTCTGCGAGCCGGCGTCTGCGTTGCAGCTTTTCATCCGATCGCGGTGTGCAGCCTGCGCCGCGGACGGTGCCGGCGTCTGCGCGACGGCCGGGACGGCGAGACCGAGGACGATCGGTAGAATGAGGGCGAGTGAACGCATCGGCAGGGTGCTCCGGGACAAGTTGCCCGACGGTAGCAGGGCCACAGGGCACCGACGAGCGAATGAACGGCTTGCTCCACAGACGCCGCTATGTGGGCGGACTGTGTGAGCCGAATCAATCCACGAGCGCTAAGTTGTTGAGAAGATTGGCGCACCCGACACGATTCGAACGTGTGACCTTTGCCTTCGGAGGGCAACGCTCTATCCAGCTGAGCTACGGGTGCTGACCGTGCGGATTTCCTAGCCGATGCGGTCGCCGCGCGCAACGGGGCAGTGTCGCGGGCGGTCGTGTATAGATCGATGGCGGTGCTCAAAGAGATAATGGCGAGTGCTCCTGCGGCGTAGATCACCCGTTCGAAGCATGTCGGGCGATGCCTTGGTAGAGGGGTGGAGCCCGCACGCAGGTGCCGGCAATTTGTCAAAAGATGCAGCGGGGGCGAGAGTTTGGCCCTCGGTGTTCGCCGCGCCTGCGCCGCGCCGAAGCGCCTCACGGTGGCACTCCGACGGCGTTGGTTTTTCGCTGTGAGGTGAGTGCCTGCGAAGGCCATCGCGTGTGGCGAACGCGTCGCCGACTGCTGCGAATGCAGCGGTGTGGTCGAAGATGCACGAGCACTCGCGCCCCTGTGCGGTATGCGAACCTAATCGTCCAGCAAGCGCGTCAGGGGCGGGTGCGTAGGCGTAAAATTAGATCTTCGATGAACCGTGCAGTCGTTAGTAGCGTATGCCGTGACAACCGCCGGGTTCATCTGCGCTGGGCACTGGCGCCGGATCGGCTTCCACACGAGTAATGCGTAGTCCGCTCAGAAGGGTATCGACATTGGGCATGCACCAGCTGTCTTGCCTCAGTTCGCACATCATGGTGCCATCGTAAATAGTCCAGACGGCGTGAATAAATCCAGCGCTCGTGTTTGGGTCGAAACGAAGGCTTGGCAGTAACGGGAGCAGGATTGAGTCGCTCCGGTCCGAGCCCAGCAATCTCCTTGAGGAACTGCTGCAGCAGCCCCACTGCCTGCTCAAGCTGCCGCTCGTGTGAGATCGTGCGCGTAAGCTTCACACCACCCGAGCGGCTTCCGCAGCGCAGGCCGTCGCAATGCGCCCTTGGGATGGGGTGGCGTCAGCAGATTCGTCGTCGGTGCCGAGCTGCAAGAGGCCGGAATCGTAGGCTGCGAACTCGTGACCCGTACCGCCACTGTTGATGTCGGCCATCAACATCGCGGTCGCCACCCGGTCGAACGATTGTGGCGGGTCGACGTGCAAGTTGCCGGGGGCGGGGGATCCTCGGAGGAGTGCGGCATGGCTTGTCCAAGTCGTCTGCGCCGAACCCTCCGGTCACTTTCGTGCCGGCTCTTGTTCATCGACGCAGCCCTTCCCGGCGCGTATCGTTCTGGGCAGAGCGCAAGAGACGATTTCTCGTCACAAGCGGGACTGAGGGACCGAGATACGTTGGTGCGGGCGCTCCCTCCGTCGTCATTTGCGCGACTGGAGTGGAACACCCGTTCCGATGCGGTTTGTCGCGAGACTGTGCCGGGTGGCAATCCTAGCCACCGCCGCCGCTGCTCGACCCGCCACCCGCGCTGCCGTTTGGCACGGCCCGCTCGGGTAGCCGTGCGTTGCCCCCAGCCGCCGAGTCCATTGTGGTGGTCTCGGCTCCCGTTGCGCCGCGGCTGATCACCAGGTCGCGATCGTTGCCCGTCGTGTTGGGTTGCACGGCGATCACCGTTCCGGTGGTCCGCGGCGTAGCGGGGACGTTATCGGCCGGCGTGAGCTCCTGTGTGAGAGCCCCGATGGAAATGCCGACCGGGAGCAGAGCCAACACTAATCTTTTCAAGGACTGCGTCTCTATATTCATAGATATGAGTTTAGAAGGCATTCCATTTATAAAAATACTTCTAACGGAATGGCGATGTTTCTCTAGAGCCGCGCTCACCACCCGTCGTTTCGGTTCGATAGCAGACCGAACGCGGGCTTGACCTTAAATCGCCCTTGGGAGATCGCGTGGACGGTCATCGCCGTCAGTCGCAGCATCCGTGGTCAGCCGATTGCTGGCATGGTCGTGATACTGCTCGCTCCGGACGTTCTTGCTATCCAGACCGCGCGCATCGCTGTGGCGGGACTTGTCGCGGTTACTGAGAACCATGTTCTCTGGCAGGACGCCCTCCGGAAGGTCGGTCATCGCGCCGGTGCCGGAGTTCTTGCCTTGCGCGCCGGGGCCCATGGTATGCTTGTTCGCCTTCGCCATGCATCGTCACCCTTGTCAGTCGAAAAGGTCTCAACATCCGTGGTTTTGCTCGACGGCTCCTGCCCGTCAGTGCGAGCGAGCCGCGCCCTTGCCTGCGGCATCGTGAGTGTGATGCCGTTCTGGTTCGCCGCCGCCGCCCGAGACATGGGACTTGGAGTCGTTCGTCGGGCTGCCCGGATTCGGGCCGTGCCGGTCTTCAGTCTCGGGCTTGCTGGCATCCTGGTGGCTGCTGCCGGGGCCGCCGTGATGGCGGTCAGCCGCGGGCGTCTTCTTCGAGGTGCTCATCATCGATCCTGCTGGTAGCCCTGATTGGTCGTGTTCACCTTCGCGTTTCCGGCTTGCCCGACCTTGTCAGGGTTCTGCGCCTGGGCCGCTCCCTTGGGCGCGGTGGAGAGCGGGACCTCGGGGGCGCTGCCAGGTCCCTTGTCGGATCGGTTGGCAGGCGGAACGGGTGGGGGCTTGGTGGTCATATCCTGATCCTCGTTCGTTAGGCAGGTCCGATTGAATAATCGTCCTGTAAGCCTGTAGTTCCAGATGCCGAAGTCGTGTTTTTTAAATATCTCGCGATCTATATTTTATATCTACGAGCCATATTTGTGAATATACTTTTGAATTATCATATTCGCACAAATATTGTCGTCATCCTGCGCGTTCGTTTCGTCAGGCGGGCTGGCGTTGGTTTTGGTTGGGTTTCGACGCTGGCGCGGGTTCCAGCTTGAGGGTTTCAGTCAGCGTCTCGCCCGCGATAGAAGCCCCAAAGTAATGCGCGCGCCGTGCCCCTGCATAGAGGTGCTGATGAGTTGCGGCGAAGCGCATAGTCTCGATCCGCAGCCTCGGATCCCAGTCGAGGCTACGCTGCAGGTCCACCAAAGGACGATGTCGCAGGCTTCGCGCCCACCGAAATTTCGGACGCAATCCTGGCCCTTCCGATCCGCGGAGGCATCGATTTCGCAAATACTTCGGCGTTCGCTCGAAGGGGCAAACGTCGTGGGGCTGGTCCATGAGCAAGCTCCTGTCCGAGGTTGATCAAAGAATCGGCTTGCCGCCGGTCACCGCCACCGTTGCGCCGGAAACGTAGCTCGCCTCGGCGCTGGCCAGCATCACGTAGACGGGGGCGAGTTCGCAGGGCTGCCCGGGGCGCTTCATCGGCACCTGGCTGCCGAAGCTCCGCACCTTCTCCATCGGCATCGTCGAGGGAATCAGCGGTGTCCAGATCGGACCGGGCGCGACGCAGTTCACGCGGATGTCGCGCTCGGCCAGCAGCTGTGCGAGGCCCCCGGTGAAATTCTGGATCGCGCCCTTGGTGGTGGCGTAGGCGAGCAGTTGCGGGCTCGGCGTGTCGGCGTTCACCGAGGTGGTGTTGATGATCGCGCTGCCGGGCTTCATGTGCGGCAGCGCAGCCTTCACCAGGTAGAACATCGCGTGGATGTTGGTGGCGAAGGTCACCTCCCACTCCTCGTCGCTGATCTCTTCGGCGTTCGCGAAGGTCTTCTGGTGGGCGGCGTTGTTGACGAGGACGTCCACCCGCCCGAATTCGGTCACGGCGCGCTCGACGATCGCCCGGCAATGCGTGGCATCCTTGATATCGCCCGGCATCGAGATCGCCCTGCGGCCAGCCGATTCGACCAACCGACAGGTCTCGGCGGCATCCTCGTGCTCGTCGTAGTAGCTGACGAGCACGTCGGCGCCTTCGCGAGCGAAGGCCAGCGCCACCGCCCGACCGATGCCGCTGTCGCCCCCGGTGATGATCGTCTTGCGGCCGGCAAGCCGCCCGGAGCCCTTATAGTGAGTCTCACCGTAATCGGGCCGCGGATCCATGTCCGCGTCGCGCGCTGGTGGGGTAAGTCGGCGCTGACGCTCAAAGGGCGGTTTCGGAAAGTCCTTCATATCAAAGAGGTCTGTCATAGCGAAGCATCCTTGCTCGACGACGAAGACGTAATATATTCTGCAGCCAAGTCGAACCGACCACACGGTACCCGCCGAAGTCTTCACGAGAATTTTAACAAATATTATGGTGGCGTACCTTCAGTCCATGCCGCAGACCGACTAAGCATCTTAGCCGATCGGCATCATGAAGAATTGGGTTTTGATCAGACAACTGGGCTGACGAGACATTGTTTCGGCTCGATTGCAGGATCGCCGACCTTATTGCCTTGGCACGAGGTTCCTGGCCAGCGAGGCGAAAACGGGCAGGCAAGGGCGCCGACTTCGCTGTTGAGATCAGGTGTTTCCCCTGTCGCGAGCAGATCCACGCGGAACCGCCGTCTGAATGGGCTCGGTCGTCAAGCGCATCGGGAAACCTTCCGGCATCTGACGATCGGAGAGGGTCAGCTCAGGCCGTCCTCGTTCGTAACCGTGGCGCTGAATGGGACGGTGAGCACGTGGTTGCCGGCCTCATCGGCAACCTCGAATCCGCAATCCATCCCATCGCAGATCAGCGTTCGTCCACCGTACGTCGGCTGCGCAGCAAGAGCGCGACGGCAAGGCAGGCCAGCCCCCCGGCGCCAGCAAGGATCACCGACGGCCGGACCCCCGTCCGCGCAGAGGCTCGCGAAAGGGCGACTTCCATGCCACCGGTCATGTTCACGGCGAGTGGAACGACCTTCGTATCCAGGAAAAACTTCGGCGCCGACGGCCGGGAAGGCTTTTCCAAGGTGTAATCTCGCCCGATGACCATACTAACCTCTGTTAAGAACAGGAAAATCTCGCGAACAATTCTGAAGGTGCATAAGTTGTGGCGGAAACGCTGCCGAACGGCAGGTGTTTCCTCGATTGTCCAACTCCGGAGTGCGTCCGTTGGAAAAGCCGACCTTCAAGCCATACCGCCTGCCCTCCGGCGGTTGGGGATCGGCCCTCTCGGTGGGCAACATCCTCAGGCGCGAGGGCGTGCTGGCGAGCGTCCCGGTGGCCTTGACGCGCCACAACAAGGTGGACGGATACCAGTGCAACAGCTGCGCATGGGTGAAGCCGGCCAGCCCGTTGCCGTTCGAGTTCTGCGAGAACGGCGTCAAGGCGGTGGCCTGGGAACTCACCGCGCATCGCTGCACGCCGAAGTTCTTCGCCGAGCACACCGTCACCGAGCTGTTGGGCTGGGACGACTACCACCTCGAACAACCTGGCCGCCTGACCCACCCCCTCCGCTACGACGCCGCCAGCGACAAGTACGTGCCCGTGTCCTGGGGGCATGCGCTCGACGAGATCGCCCGCGAGTTGCGCGCGGTCGAGGATCGCCGGAAAGGCACGGTGTTCTACAGTTCCGGGAGGCTGTCGAACGAGGGAAGCTACCTCTACCAGCTCTTCGCCCGGCTCTACGGGAACAACAACCTGCCCGACTCGTCCAACATGTGTCACGAGACGACCTCGGTGGCCCTGCCGGCGAGCATCGGCCAAGCCGTAGGAACGGTCGACCTCGGCGATTTCGGCCGCGCCGACTGCATCCTGTTCTTCGGTCAGAACCCGGGCAGCAACGCACCCCGGATGCTCCACCCGCTGCAGGAGGCAAGCCGGCGCGGCGTCCCGATCATTACCTACAACCCGCTGCGCGAGCGCGGATTGGAACGCTTCCTGAACCCGCAATCGCCGACCGAGATGCTGACCGGCAAGGACACCCGGATCAGCTCGCAGTACCATCAGGTGAAGGCTGGCGGCGACCTCGCGGCGCTCGCGGGCATCTGCAAGTCCGTGCTGGAGACCCACGACGCATCGCGGGCTGCCGGCGGCCCGGCCGTGCTGGACGAAGCCTTCATCGCCGAGCACACGCATGGCTTCTCGACCTTCGCCGACTGGCTGCGCGCGCAGGAATGGGACGAGTTGGAGCGCCGCTCGGGGCTGCGCCGGGCCGACATGGAGGCGACCGCGACGGTCTATTGCCGGTCACGCGCCGTGATCGGGGTCTACGGCATGGGGCTGACACAGCACAGGGCCGGGGTCGAGACCGTGCAGATGCTGGTCAACCTCCTGTTGCTGCGCGGTAATCTCGGCCGCGCAGGAGCCGGGATCTGCCCGATCCGGGGGCATTCCAATGTCCAGGGCCAGCGCACGGTCGGGATCACCGAGAAGCCGGAGCTCTTCGACCTCGATCGTTTGGGCGCGCAGTTCGGCTTCGAACCGCCGCGCGAGGCCGGCTACAACACGGTCGAGGCCTGCGAGGCGATCCTCAAGGACGAGGTGCAGGCCTTCTTCATGCTGGGTGGCAACTTCGTGCGGGCGATCCCCGACCAGGGCCAGATGGAGCCGGCCTGGCGCCGGCTCCGGCTGACCGTCAACGTGATCACCAAGCTGAATCGCTCGGCACTGTTGCCCGGCGAGATCAGCTACATCCTTCCCGTGATCGGCCGGCTGGAGATCGACGAGACCAAGTCCGGGCAGCAGGTGCTCTCGATGGAGGACACCTCGGCCTGCGTCCACGGGAACCGGGGCTTGCGCCGGCCGGCCTCGCCGCACCTCATCAGCGAGATCCGACTGATCTGCGAGCTTGCCCAGCGGGTGCTCGAGCCCAACCCCCGCGTCCGGTGGGCCGACTACCAGGACGACTACGCCGAGATCCGGAAGGAGATCAGCGAGACGTTGCCGGAGTCGTTCTGGGACTACGAGCGGCGGATGTGGGAGCCGGGTGGATTCCAGCGGCACCTGCCGGCCAACAAGCGCGAATGGCGCACGGACACGGGCCGGGCGAACATCGTGACCCCGACGGGCCTCGACGAGGACGCCGACATGCCGGATGTGGGTCACGGCGTCCTGCGTTTGATGACGCTGCGGTCGAACGACCAGTTCAACACCACCGTCTACGGCTACGACGACCGCTTTCGGGGCATCAACAACACACGCAAGGTGGTGCTGATGAACCGCTCCGACATCGACAGGCTCGGGCTGAAGATCGGGCAAGCGGTGACCCTCAAGACGGTCGCCGACGACGGCGTCGATCGCCGGCTACCCGGCATGCTCGTGGTCGCCTACGATATCCCGATCGGCTGCATCGGCGGCTACTATCCGGAGTGCAACGTGCTGATGCCGATCTGGCACTACGCCATCGGCAGCAAGACCCCAGCGGCGAAGACCATCCCGGTCACCGTGCAAGCCGACGATCCACGTGTGCTCGAGCCGCAGCTCGAATACGCCACGGGGTGAGGGCTGCACCTCCCCGCACCACTGCGGGGGCGGAGGGGAAGTAAGGCAAGCGGGATCGCGCAAGTCCGGGATCTCCTACACGAAACCGTGTCGGCACATTCAGGGATCGGCATCGGGGCAGCCACGGTCTGGCCGAGTCGGGCGCATGACCTTGCTTCTCGCGGCGGCCGGTTCAGGATCGATGCGGGCAAGATGGATATAGGCGAGATGGATGCGGTCAGGACCGATCGGCAGCATCAGGAGCGATCGACGCGCGACGCCGCGGCGATCTGGATCGCCCTCGACTTCGCCTATTTGGTCTTCGCAGGTACGGTGAGCGTGAACGAGTGTGTGGCTGCGATCGGTTGCGCCACGCTCGCGACGGCCTGGTGGTGGGGCGTGGGACGGCGGGGCGGCGTGCGGTTCCACTTCGACCGGGCGGCGTTTCGGCCACTCGGGGCGGCGATCCAAGATCTTCCTCGTCAGACTGCCCGTGCGGGTCGCCACCTGGTCGAAGCCCTGCGTGCGGACGGCGCGGGCGGAAGGATCTGCGAGCAGAGCGTAGCGGAGCTGGCCTGGGCGACGCCTCGCGGGCCGGCGGCCCCGGCCGCGCGCGCCGTCGGTCTGCTCGCCGCGTCCCTGGCTCCGGACAGCTTCGTCCTCGTCCTCGACCGCGCGCATGGAACGGTGGCCACGCATGCTCTGGGGGACGGCAAGCCGTGACGATCTGGACGGCCGCCATCCTGGCGCTGCTGCCGCCCTTCGCCCTCGCGGTCGCGCTGGCGTGGAGCGGCACCCCCGGCCGGCGCTTCACCGCCTACCAACTCGCCGGCAGCGTCACGGTGCTGATCCTGACCCTGCTGGCCTTCGCCACCGACCAAGCCTCGATCACGGATCTCGCCTTGACGCTCGTGCTGCTGAACCTGCCGGGCACGATGCTTTTCGCGGTCGTCCTGGAGCGCTGGATATGAGCGTCGCGATCGGCCTTCTGCTGGGCCTCACTGTCATCGTCACGTGGTTCGCAACCTTCGCCTTGTGGCGCCTACCCCGGGCCCTCGACCGGCTGCACGTCCTCGCCTTCCTGAACGTCACCACCTCCGTCCTCGTCACGGCGGCGGCCTTCCTGGCCGACGGCGTTTCCGGGCGTTCGGTCAAGATCCTGCTGACGATGGTCGTCTTTCTCGCCTGGGCGGCGGTGCTGTCGCACGTGTCCGGCCGGGCCGTGCTGATGCGCGAGGGCCGGTCGGCATGAGCGTGATCCTGCCCCTGCTGTTCCTGCTCACCGCCTGCTCGGGCACCGCCGTGGTGCTCGTCCGGGATCCCGTCCGGCAGGTCTTCGCCATCGCGGCCAACGGCCTCGTCCTGACGATCCTCTTCGCCGCGCTGCAGGCCCCCGATGTCGCCCTGTCGGAGCTGGCGGTCGGCTCGGCGGCGGTGCCGCTCCTCTTCCTCGTGGCCCTCATGGCGGTGCGCAACCAGCCGCCCGAGGAGGAATCGTGAGCCTGCGCCTGCGCGTCGCGCTGCTCGCCCTGGCCGGCGTGATGCTGCTTCCTGGCGCCGCGGCGGTGATCGCCGGATTGCCCCGCTTCGGCGCCACGATCGCCGCCTACGGCGAGCGCATCAACGCGATCGTGCCCGAGGCGCGCCACGTGGCCAACATGGTCAGCGCGATCAACTTCGACCTGCGCGGCCTCGACACCCTCGGCGAGGAGTTCATGCTGCTCGCCGCCATCACCGGAACGGTCGTGCTGCTGCGCGGCCGCCGCGGCGAGGGCAGCACCGAGCGCGCCCTGCGTCGGCCCGGGCGGGCGGTGATCCCGCGCTCCGAAGCCGTGGTGCTCGTCTGCCGGATCGCGGGCCCGCTCACCGCGCTGTTCGGCCTGTACGTGGTGCTGCACGCCACCGTCACCCCGGGCGGGGGCTTCCAGGGCGGCGTGATCCTCGCGTCGGGTACGCTGCTGATCTACCTCGGCGAGGGCTATGCCGGCTGGCGCGACGCGGTGCGCAGCCATTGGCTCGATGGGCTGGAGGGCGGGGGCGCCCTGCTCTTCAACCTGTGCGGGCTGGCGCCGATGCTGGACGGCGGCGCCTTCATGCAGAACGTCCTGCCGTTCGGCACCTTTCGCGGCCTGATGTCGGGCGGCCTGATGCTCGTGGAGAACCTCGGCGTCGCCCTGGCGGTGGCGGGCGGCTTCACCCAGCTCTTCCTGGAATTCATGGAGGAGACCCGCGAGGCGGACGAGGCCGACGAGCCGGGGGAGGAATCGGCGTGAACGCGGCCTTGGGCATGCTGCCTTACGCGGTCGCCGCGTGGCTGTTCGGCGCCGGGCTTTACGGCATCGCCACGAGCCAAAACTTCATCCACCTCGTCGGTTGCCTCGGCGTGTGCCAGTCGGCGACCTACGTGCTGCTTCTGGGCCTCGGCTACCGCTGGGGAAGCATCGCGCCGATCTTCTACGACCACCCGCCGGGCACGCCCGCCGTCGATCCGGTCATGCAGGCGCTGGTGCTGACCGACATCGTGGTCGGCGCGACCCTGACCGCCCTTCTCCTGGTGCTGACGATCCAGGTCTACAAGCGCAGCGGCAGCCTCGACCCGGAGCAGCTCCGCCCGATGCGCGCCGAGGGCAGCTCCGAACGTGCGAACGGGTCGGCGCCCGGTGACGACGGCAAGCGGGCGGCCTCGTGACCCTCGGCTCCGCCGCACTCCTCCCGCTGCCGGTCGCCGTCCCGCTGGTCTTCTGCGCGGCGATGCTGGCAACCGCCCACCTCCTGCCGGGCCGCCTGCCCGACATCCTGGCGACGCTCGCCGCGCTCGCTGTCGCGATCCTGTCCAGCGTGATCGCTGTAGGGGCCGCGGACGGGCCCCTGGTCTACTGGTTCGGCGGCTGGGACCCGCGCGACGGCGTCCATCTCGGGATCGGCTTCGGGGTGGACGCGGCGAGCGCCTGGATCGCGGCCTTCATCGGCCTGCTCTACGCGCTCACCTTCGTGTTCGCCTGGGGCTTCTTCGGCCGGACGCACGGACACTTCCATATCCTGATGCTGCTGTTCCTGGCGGCCATGGTCGGGTTCTGCTTCACCCGCGACATGTTCAACCTGTTCGTATGGTTCGAGGTGATGAGCGTCGCCGCCTTCGCGCTCACCGCCTGCCATCTGGATAAGTCCGCCCTCGCGGGCGCGATCAACTTCACCGTGATCAACAGCCTCGCCGGCTTCCTGATGCTCGGCGGCGTCGGGTTGATCTACGCCCGGACCGGCACCCTCGACTTCGAGGGCATCGCGGCGGCGGTGGCACGGGGCGGCCGGGACCCGGTGGTGGCGGGCGCGTTCTGCCTCGTCGCGGCGGCACTGATGATCAAGGGCGCGATCGTGCCGTTCCAATTCTGGCTCGCGGACGCCCACGCGGTGGCGCCGAGCCCGGTCTCGGTGATCTTCTCCGGCGCGATGGTGTCGCTGGGGCTCTTCGGGCTCGCAAAGGTCAGCGCCGTCGTCTTCGCCGGCTCCGAGCAGGTCCAGCACGCGCTCCCGGCCCTCCTGACTGGACTCGGCAGCGTCACTGCCATCCTCGGCGGCTGGATGGCGCTGCTGCAGCGCCACCTGAAGCGGATGCTCGCCTTCTCGACGATCTCGCATGCCGGGATCATGCTCACCGCCATCGGGGCACTCTCACCGGCCGGCACTGGCGGGATGCTGGTCTACGTAGTGGGCCACGGCATGGTGAAGGGCGCGCTGTTCATGCTCGCGGGCATCCTGCTCGCCACCCGGGCCAGCATCGACGAGATCGCCCTGCGGGGTCTCGGACGCGGCATCGGCCCGGCCGGGATCGCGATGGCCCTGGCCGGCCTCCTGCTCTGCGGCTTGCCGGTCGGGATCCTCGACCAGGGTACGCGCCTCGTCCAAGGGGCTCTCTCGCACCAGGGGCACGGGATCGCGCTCGCCGCGGGCGCCATCGGTGCGGGGCTGACGGGGGCGGCCGTGCTGCGGGCGGCGGGCCGTATCTTCCTCGGCCTTGGGCCCGATCCCGGCGACGAGGCCGGGGCGCCAAGCGATGACGAGCGGGAGAAGGCCAACCGCCCGCTCTGGCTGATGCTGGCACCGTGCTGCGTCCTGCTGGCCCTCGACGTCGGCATGCCGGCGGGCCTGATCGCCGACGCGATCCCACGCGCCGCCCCGGCCTTCATGCATCGACCCACCATGGCGGCGCTGGCCGAGGGGCCGTCATGGCTACCTTGGGCGTCCGTCGCGCTGGCCCTGGCGGGGGCGGGCTACGGCCTGTTCCGGACGCGGTTGCCGAAGCTCGTCGTCCGCCCGCTCCGCGCGACGCAGTCGGCGCCGACCCGCACCCTCGAGCTGCTGCACAGCGGCCTGATCGGCGACTACGTGGCTTGGCTCGCGATCGGGGTAGCGATCATCGCCGCGTTGCTCACAGTAGGGTGAGAACCTCGCCTCGTCGCATCGGGACCAAATGTAGCGCCAACTCGCACGAGAGATAAGCGCCATGCACCAGGAGACAGCGCACACCGGAGCGCAATCGCACGAGCCGGTGCCGGACCATTCACTCCATCGGTTTCACCTATCCTGACTTGGTCCGACGTTGTCCGCAGCGAAGGCGTCCCGGACGCCAAGGGGTTTGGGCCATCCTTCGGTGCTGTCGCGGGCGGTCTGGCGTTCCATTTCCGAATTGATCTCGGCGCCGAGCAAGACGACCACGATCGAGAGCCACATCCAGGACATCAAGCCGATGCCGGCACCCAGAGATCCGTAGATGCGATTGTAGCTATCGAAGCTCGCCACGTACCAGGAGAACACTCCTGACGTGCAGACCCAAAGAAACGCTGCCAGCGCGCTGCCCCAGGTCACCCAGCGCCACTTCGCCCGGCGCCTGCTCGGGCCGTAGCGATAGATCAGCGTCAGGCTCAGGCTGACCACGACCAGGATGACGGGCCACCGGGCCACGGACAGGATGGTGTCGGCCAATCCCCCGAACCCGAAGCGCGCCAGGATCGCCGGAAGGACGACCACCACGCTGATCGTCAGGAGCAGGAACGCCGCGCCGCCAAGGGTGAACAGAAAGGTCGTGGCGTAGAACCGGATCAGGGTGCGATCCTCCCGTTCCCGGTAGATCACGTTGAGGGCATCGAAGAGGGCGCTGACGCCGGAATTCGCGCTCCAGAGCGCAATCAGCAAGCTGATCGTCGAGGTGAGGCTCAGCGAACCCGTGCTTCGCGCGGCGATCCGCACGAGCTGCTCGGAGAGCAGTTCGAGCGCGGCGGCAGGGAGGATGTAGGTTAGGAGGCCGACATGCTGGCTGATCACGTTGGGATCGGAAAACAACCCGTAGATCGAGACCACGGCCACGAGTCCGGGAAACACGGCGAGCAGGGCGAAGAAGGCGACGCCGCCGGCCGTGGCGAGCACACGATCCTTCGGGAGAGCCCACACGGCGCGCCACAGGATGTCCTGCCATCCTGCCTTCGGAATCTCGGAAGGGCGGTTCGCATCGCGGCCACGATCAGGCTCGCGGGCGCGCTGCCGAGCCGTTTCGAGGGTCGCTGCATCCTGCGGACGCGTGGCGATTGAGCGCCAGTCGTCGCCTTCGTCAACGTCCTGAATCACGGCTACGATCCTGCGAGGACTTGGTACCAGTGATCGCGATTTGATCCTGCTGACATCGGTTCAGCCGAAGTCGTAGCGGCGCGGAGCGTCCGATCCTGCAGGAGTGTCGCCTACCGTCGCCCTGAATGGAAGCGGTGGCGCCAGCCCTCCTCCAGCCTGCGCTCCTCCGCGCTCTCCTCCGGAACGGCTTTGAGACGCAGCAGGATCATCGCAAAGCCACCCTGCTGGAGGTACACCTGCTCGTAGAGCGACGGCACATGGAGGTCGCGCTTCACATCGATCCAGAGATCAGCACTGCAGGCCGCGATGTCGCTCGGGATGCTCGGTTGATGCGAACGGCTGTGAACGAGCGATCGCTCCGGGACCGGGCTTCCGACGCCACAGACGATGGCCGGGAAGGAGAGGCTGCGGTAGCAACGCTGCACCCGGCCGTGGCCCGCCACGACGATGGCGATCCGTTCGGAGTGGTACTGGACGTAGGCCCGGGCCGCCGTCTCCTTACCGACTGCGAAGTCGCGCGCGAGCGCAAGAACGTGCTGCAGATCGGGCTCGCGAAACGCCGTCATAGCCCCCCGTAGGAGGTGCGGAGGCATCAGCAGGAGGCTGGCGAAGCGGTTGGCCTCGACCTCTCTGCGCTGGCGCGGGTCGCTCTCCTTGGCCGTCATGCGCAGCATGTCGGATGTCTTGCACGAGAACCGGTCGGGCTGATCGGGGATGTGGTGCGCCATCAGGAAGTGGCCGAGTTCGTGCGCGATGGTGAAGCGGCGACGCGGTTCGCCCCCGCGCCTGGCAAGGATGGTGCCGTCAGACCGCTTCGTGTCGGTGACGAGGCCGCCCTCGAAAGCATCGGTGTCGAGGTCCTCGATCTTCACGATGCCGAGGCGCGCGCACAGCTCCTGGATCGGCACGGGCACCGGAAGGTTCGGCTCGGCCTGTAGGATGCGTTTGACGAGCGCCTCCGGCGAGCCTGCGTCTGCAAGGTCCTTCCTCTTGATCTGCATGCGCGGACCCCTTCGTATTTCCGAGGCGATCCGTCAGGCGCCACGCACCTGCGATCCCAAGACCAGGTTGCAAGGGCGTTCGCGCGAGCGGTAACCCAACCGCGCCATCGTGAGCAAAGTCCATGCTGGCCTGGCATGGCGGCCCCTGTGATCCCCACGGCGTCGGAGGAGCTAAGATCGCGGCCGCGCTTGCCGAGCTGGCACAACGGCGACCGTCAGGTCGAAGGGCTTTTCTCAAATTCATAGACCGGTGATGTCGTGCTCAGAGGCTGGGCCTGCTCAGCCCAAGCTGCGCATGCGCCTCGGCGCGGGCGTCATCAATCGAACGGCCTCATCCGAAAACCCAAGCGCCCGCAGCTCCGCTCGTTGTTGGTTCGTGATCATCAACGACACGGCGGGAGCTGATGCGGGTCTGGGCAGCGTGACACCCGGCTTAGCGTCGTTCGCTTCGCGCAGCCGGCCAAGGTATGCTTCCTCAGCGGCTGCCCGATCGAGAAACGCTCGGAGATAATCGTCTGCCTCTGACATCGGTGATGCTGCCTCCTTTTTTGTACCAACGACGTGCTTGACCACCCGCCACTCCATAGCAGCGTCTATCTCACGACATCGCGTGGCGAGATTCTTCGCATGGAGCGTAAGCTTTCGTTGATCCAAGCGGCAGGGCTGTTCATCGCGGAGGAGACTTGCAGGTAATGCACATTCGTCCCTACCAGCGCGACAGTGACGAATCTTCTGTACTCGCGGTTTTCGATATGGCATTCCCCGTCTCTCATTCTTTCCTAGAACGCCGCGAACAGATTAAGGCGCGTCAGTATCTGAAACTTGTGCTGGGACACGCCGAAAATTTGATTGCCGAGCTCGACGGCGCAGTGATCGGCTTCATCACCGTGGACGATGGGGGCTACATATCCGCTTTGTACGTCTCTCGTGCCAGCGCCGGTTGTGGATCAGCTCTTCTACGAGCGGCACAGGACCGTCATCGACGCTTCGGGCTTCACGTTTTCGCAGATAACATCTTCGCTGTGAAATTTTACAAAGCGCGCGGCTTTGCGGTCGTCGATGAGGATACACAGATCGATAGCCTCGGGCGCCGGCACCGCCGTTTCGAGATGGAACGCGCGAACGGTTTCGACGCAAATCGGTAGGGCTCGATCACACTGTCGAAGCGGTTGCTTGCGCCGCACTCGAACGTGATTGTGCCAAGCCCGATCACCGCGTCGCAGCTGTGATCGATGCCAGTCCTCTCCGTGTCGAGGGTCAGACCGATGAACGTCGGCTCATTTGGCGTACCAACGCACGCGACGGCCGGTTTAACCCGCCGCAGCACCCGTTACTCCCCGGTACCCTCGAGCACGCTCGCGATGCTGTCGAGAGGCTGCGTCACAGAAATCTTGGCCGCTTCGAAGCCATACGCTCGCTCTGCCGACAGAGGCGGCCCTTCGTCTCGGTAGCAGGATACGGTCGCAGTTCCCAAGCCAGACCTCTCGCGGCCGGGTCCTCGAGAGGATCGATAGTGGCTCGGATGAGTGACACCAACGACCGACCAGGCGTTCATCTGGCTAATACCAGACCTTGATGAGCCCGACTCATCGAGGTCTGGCCCCCGCGACTGCGGGGCGGCGGCAATCCGCCGGACCTCATGGGTCCTAACCCATGAGACTTAGTATAAGCCATGGCCACCTGTGTCAGCTCAGCGGGTTTGGGGTTTTATCGTCTTGGGTCGAGCGATTGCCTTCACCGAGGGCCATGGGGCGATCAGGCGGTTTTCGATGGAGCACGTCCGGTTGGCGCTCGGCGATCACTATCCTAGATAGCAAATCCGATGTGGCTGTTCGCGACGGCCCATCAAGGGTTGTAGCTTCTTCGAGCCTCGCGACAAAGTTTGGGTGAAAGGCAATGCCACAGGCAAGCGACGACGTTTACAAGGCTGCCCCGCCCGGCGACGGCAGAAGTACCAATCCCCTGATCTTGAAGCTGGAAAGCCTTGCCACACTCTCCGACGAAGACCGGGCGGTGCTTGAGCAGATCAGCGCGAACCCTCAGGTCATCGAACCTGGGATCGATTTGATCAGCGTCGGCGACAAGCCGGACGGCGTCTACCTGATCATGGACGGGATAGCCTGCCGGTACACCCTGCGGGCCAACGGTGCCCGCCAGATCATGGCCTACCTCATTCCGGGCGACTACTGCGACCTCGACGTGGCCCTGCTTGCCCGGATGGACCACTCGATCGGCACCCTGTCCACCTGCAAGGTCGTGCGGATCGATCTCGCGACCATACTCGAATTGCTACGGCACCATCCCGGCATCGCTCACGCGCTGCGGCTCGCCACGCTCGTGGACGAGGCGACATTGCGCGAGTGGGTCGTCAACCTCGGACGGCGGTCCGCCCCGGAGCGCATCGCCCACCTGATGTGTGAGCTCTTGCTTCGCCTGCGCGCGGCAGGACATGCCGCTGAGGAGGGCTATCCCCTTCCGATTACGCCAAACGACCTGGCCGACACCACCGGCCTCACGACCGTCCACGTGAACCGAACGCTCGCGGATCTGCAGCGGCAGGGGCTGATCGCGATGTCCGGCGGGCATCTGCGCATTCTCGATCGAGCGCGGCTGGAGGCTCTGGCCGAATTCAGGCCGGAATACCTCCACCTCGGCGGGAGGGCTGCAGCATGAGCCTGCGTCTTCAGCCGGTGCAGGTGGCCACCGGCAGCAACGATCAGGAGAGCCGGCTGGTCTTCCACGACGGGTTCCTGGTCGCCATCCTGGTCCAGCTCTCGGACCTTCACGAGACGGACGCGGGCAAGTGGTTCCTAGAGGCTGGGTTCGGCCCGGTCGGCGACGCGCACCCACCGTTGTTCAAGGACCTCGACCGTGCGCAGGCCTGGATCGCCGAACAGCTGCCATGATCGCCGGACGCGGCGTGTCATTCGGGCGACCAACCACACGATCGGGCGCACGGGCGTCACCCGCCGCGTCGGCCTCAGAGCGATCGCCACCTCTTCCATGATAAGCATCGTGCTGATGGGTGTCGTCCGTTCACGCGCCGGCACGATGCCCTTCACGGTCTGTCATGGCAGAGGTCTGGCCTCGGAGAAGTGGTTCTCGATAAGGTGTGGTTTCGAGCCATGCGGCTTATCTCTCGCCCTGAGAGAAGTATCGCGCAATGGCAGGTGCCGTGCATGGATGGCGCGGCGAGGCGTCCTTTCCCATGTGCGAGGGTGGAGGGGGGATCGGCATCTCCTTCTGGGGCGTGTCGTCTCGATCCCCTCTCTGTTTCGAGCGTGACCGGCTTGAACACCAAACGCACGGATTGATCGGCCCCCACGAGGTGGTCCAAGGGTAAAGTTAGTGCACGGTGGGCCGCTCCGCCACGGGTAGCTTGGCCGGCGGAGCTGGTCTGGCGAGCGCAGCCGGCCAAGCGGAGAAGGCTGGCATGAA
>NZ_VRUT01000045.1:0-31116 GCF_008039465.1 Methylobacterium sp. WL120
GCCGGCGGCGTGCGCGGCCCCGACGACCTCGCCGCGCTGGCCGGCGCCGGCGTCGCGGGCGCCCTGGTCGCGTCGGCGATCCACGACGGGCACCTCAGGGCGGAGCACGTCCGGGCGGAGCACTTGCGGGCGGAGCACTTGCGGGCGGAACATCTGCGCGCCGGGCGCCTGGCGTGAATCTTCCCGGTCCGCCGCGCCGCTGTTAGGGTGGCGGCCGACCCCCGTTGGCATTCGATAGACCGGCAAGGACGATGGACAGATTCAACACCCTGGCGGGCGTCGCGGCGCCCATGCGGATCATCAACGTCGACACCGACCGGATCATCCCGAAGCAGTACCTCAAGACGATCAAGCGCACCGGCCTCGGCAAGGGTCTGTTCGCCGAGATGCGCTACCGGGACGACGGCTCCGAGAACCCGGACTTCGTCCTCAACCAGCCGGCCTACCGCAACGCCAAGATCCTGGTGGCGGGCGACAACTTCGGCTGCGGCTCGTCGCGCGAGCACGCGCCCTGGGCGCTGACCGATTTCGGTATCCGCTGCGTGATCTCGACGAGCTTCGCCGACATCTTCTTCAACAACTGCGCCAAGAACGGCATCCTGGCGATCGTGGTCTCGCCGGAAGACCTCGAGAAGCTGTTCGAGGATGCCGAGCGCGGCGCCAACGCCACCCTCTCGGTCGACCTCGAAGCCCAGACCATCCGCGGCCCGGACGGCGGCACGCTGCACTTCGACATCGATCCCGGCCGCAAGGAGAGCCTGCTCAACGGCCTCGACGAGATCGGCCTGACCCTGAAGCGCGCGCCGAAGATCGACGCCTACGAGGACAAGCTCGCCGCGCGCGGCTGGGCGTGAGGGGGCGCGGACGGCCTGCGGATCGTCCGGCGCCCTCGAATTAAGCCTGGGTTAACCGTTCCCTCCCAGGCTCCCACGCTTCGGACACCATGCGAGCGACGACGATGCAGCGATCTCCCCGGCAGCGCTCCTCCCGCAGGCCGATCCTGCCGTGGATCGCCGTCGCCTGCCTCGCGACGACCGGTGCGCGGGCCGACTTCCAGTCCTGCCTCGCCGGCCTGCAGCAGCAGGCGGCGGCGCAGGGCGTCTCGGCGCAGGCGTTCCGCAGCGCCACCGACGGGATCGCCTTCGACGACAAGGTGATCGAGCTTTCCCAGGCGCAGCCCGAGTTCAAGACGCCGATCTGGGACTACATGGCCGCCCTGGTGGACGACGAGCGCGTCGACGACGGCAAGGCGGCGATGCGCCAGCACGGCGCGGCGCTCGCCCAGGCCGAGGCCCGCTACGGCGTCGATCGCTTCACCATCGCCGCGGTCTGGGGCGTGGAATCGAACTTCGGCAAGAACCTCGGCAAGATGCCGCTGGTACAGTCGCTGGCGACGCTGGCCTGCTCCGGCAACCGCCGGCGCGACTTCTTCCGCGGCGAGCTGATGGCGACCCTGAAGATCATCGCGCACGGCGACATCGAGCCCGCGCGCCTCAACGGCTCGTGGGCCGGCGCCTTCGGCCAGACCCAGTTCATGCCGACGACCTACCAGCGCCTGGCCGTCGACCTCGACGGCGACGGGCGCCGCGACGTGGTCGATTCCGTGCCCGACGCCGTCGGCTCCACCGCGAACTTCCTGCACGTCGCCAAATGGTCGAACGGACAGGGCTGGGGCTACGAGGTGAAGCTGCCGGCCGGCTTCAACGCGGGCGCCGCCGGGCGCAAGAACAAGAAGCCGGTGGGCCACTGGGCCGCGCTCGGCGTCAAGCGCGTCGACGGGCGGCCGCTTTCCGCCGAGGGGCCGGTCGGCATCATGATCCCGGCAGGGGTCGAGGGGCCGGCCTTCCTCGTGACCAAGAACTTCGACGCGATCTACTCCTACAACGCCGCCGAATCCTACGGCCTCGCCATTGCCGTGCTGTCCGATCGCCTGCGCGGCCGGGCCGGCATCCAGGCCGAGTGGCCGACCGACGACCCGCCGCTGTCGCGGGCCGAGCGCCGCGACCTGCAGGCCCGCCTGACCGCGCGGGGCTACGACGTCGGCGAGCCGGACGGCAAGGTCGGCGCCAAGACCCGCGACGCGATCAAGGAGGTCGAGCGCAGCCTCGGCATGCCGCAGACCGGACGCCCGGGCGCGAAGGTGCTGGAAGCCTTGCGCCGGTGACCCGGCGCCTGATCGGCTCGGGCTCGCCGTTCGAGGCGGCCTACGGCTACTCGCGCGCGGTGATCGACGGGGGCTTCGTGTTCGTGGCCGGCACCACCGGCTACGATTACGCCACGATGACGATGCCGGAGGACGCCGCGGCGCAGGCCGAGGCGTGCTGGCGCACGATCGCCGACGTCCTCGCCGAGGCCGGGTCCGGCCTCGGGCGCATCGTGCGGGCGACCTACCTCGTCACCGACCGGGCGGATGCCGAAGCCGTGCTCGCGGTCTGCGGGCGCGTGCTGGCCGAGGTGCGGCCGGCCGCGACCCTGCAGGTCGTCGCCGGCCTTCTGCGCGCCGAGATGAAGGTCGAGATCGAGGTCACGGCGACCGTCGGATGACGGCCGCCGATCCCAGTTGGTTTAAGAGTGCCCGATCAATAGGGCCGGCCGTAATAGGGCCGGCGGACCGGACGGTAGCGGTCCTGGACGGGGCGGGCGTAGCCGTCGCCGTAGGCGCCGAGATAGGGATCGAGCTCCGGCGCGCGGTAGTTGCCGCTGTTGACGCCGGCCGAGCGGTCGTTCCCGTTCAGCGCGGCATAGGGCGAGAGTCCGCTGCCGCTGTCGCTCCCGCCACCGCCGCCACCCCAGGCGAACACGGCACCGGTCGAGCCGAGAAGAAGGCCCGTCGCGAGCGCGGCCCGAACCGCCTTGGTCGTCGTCTTGCGTGTCATCGCTTCGCGTGCCCCGATCGACGTGCCTGCCATGATCCTCTTGCGATCTCGCTAGAGGATGGCTTGAGGCTGGAAAACCGATTTCCTCGACTGGAAGTTCCGCTGGCGCCGGGGTGACTGGGACGTACGGGTCGTCGATCGTGTCGCACCTGCGCCATGCGCCGGTTGGTCCACACCGAGTCGCGCGCAGGCTGAGTGCGCGTCCACCGGAATGAAGGCGGCCGCCCGTCCTGGCCTGATGGGCCGGCCTCAGCTCTTCGCGACGGGCCCGGCTTCCGCGAGGTAAGCCCAGGCGGTGGCCTCGTCGGCGAGGTCGAAGGTCTTGGTGTCGACCGGCATCACCGTCCCGGAGAGCTTGATCATGGCGCGCGCGAACGACGGCGCGCCGACCACGACGTACTTCCGGATGTGGGCCACCGAGCGCACCATCACCTGGCTCGCGTAGCCGTCGAACCGCGCCCCGAGATCGGTGCCCTCGTAGTTCGACATGATCAGCAGCATGTCGAACCGGTCGACCGTCTTCATGGCCGCGTCGGCGATGGACGACATCCACGCGATGTCCGGCTCGGTGATGCGGTCCTTGATCTCGAAGGCGAGAAGGTCGGCGCGCGGGGATTCGCGCTGTATGATGGAACCGTCCGGTGCTGCGTTCACGCGCCCCTCCCAGGGTCTGCCGTCGTCAGACGATGCCGCTGGCCTCGTACGGCCAGGGCAGGCCGAGATGCGTCGCGACCTTCTCGGCGTCGTGGCCGACGGCGTCGACCGCCGCACCGAGCTTCTCGACGGGAACCTGGAGCTTGCGCGCCCAGTAGGCGGCCGCGTCCGGCGTCGAGAGGTTGACGGTCTGCGGTTCTTGGGTTGCGTCGGGCGGCATTCGGGTCTCCTGCCTCCCCCAATGCGGGAGCGCACGTCCGGTTCATTCCCGCCGGCGCGGGCCCGGCGTCTCCGGCGGCTTGCGCCCTCGCGCGGCACGCATCGCGCGGGGCCGGACCTAAGGAACAGCCCCTGGGCGAGGCGGTTGGCAGGTACGACTTATGGAGTACCGTGCATGGATGTCTGGCAGCTCATCGGACGCGATCACGCGAACATCGAGCATCTCATCCACGACGCGCCGAGAGCCTTGAACGGACCTGGCGTCGTCAGGAGCCGGGAGCGACTCCTCGACCACCTCGTCGACGCGCTCGAAGCCCACGCGCAGGCGGTGTCCGTCGGCCTCTACGCCCCGCTCGGCCGGCTGCCGCAGACCCGGCGGCTCGTGGACGAGCTGTCGGACGGGCACCGGGCGTTCATCGGCCAGCTCTCCGACCTGGCGCGGCGTCGCCGCAAGACCTCCGAGGGCTGGCTGAACGACTTCGAGGATGCGACCTACCTCGTGGATCAGCACCTCCATCGGCTCAAGCACGAGCTGCTGCCCGCCGCCCGCACGCTGCTCTCCGACAGGCAGGCCGACGACGCGGCGCGGGCCTTCGTCCAGGCGCGGCGGTGGGCGCTGCAGGCACGGCACCCCGAGCCCGCCCCGCGGAGCGAGCTGGACCTCAAGGTCATCGTCTGCACCCTCGCGGTCGGCGTCGGCTACCTCCTGTGGCAGAGCGGGTTCCTCGGCGGGAGCAGCCGTAAGCGCGCGAAGGGTCGCCCGGCGGCCGACGGCCCGGTGCGGCGCCGGGAGCGCATGCTCGACGAAGGGCTCGAGGACACCTTTCCCGCCAGCGATCCGATCTCGGCCCAGCGGTTCACCTAGCAGAGGTGCGTGAGGCCAGATCGGCCGCATTCAGCCTCCTCTGTTCGTCGAACGCGTGGATGTCCTGATTGAGGAGAGGGTCATGCCGGACTTGGCGACATCGGACTTGGCGACATCGGACTTGGCGACATCGCACTTGGCGACCTCGGACTTGGACGCGAAGCGCGAAGAGATCGCCGCCCATTTCGCGCGCGAGCTCGGATTCGACGGGCTCGCAGGCTTGAGCCCGTCCGACCGGGCCCGCGTCGACCGCCGGACCGCGGAGGCGATCGACGGTTGCGACCCGGCCGCGCCGGAACCGGTCGACGGCTCGGGCGCCGACGATGGGATGCGCCGCCACCTCGCCGAGTATCGCGGCCTGCTGCAGCTCCGGACCGACGCGGCCAACGTCCGGCTGGCGGAAGCGGGCGAGGTGTTCGCTCCTGAGGACGACGCCTGACGGGGGCCGCCGGGAACGATCGGCGTGGAAAACCAGCCGTGCGGAAAACGAGGCGGCGCGTGCCCGGGCCGTTCCGCTGCGATCCGGTCCGTGCCATCCTTTCCCGAAACGGAGGATGCGTCGGATGCGGCGATGGCTCGCGACCTTGGGGCTTGTGCTGGCATGCGGTGCCGGCGTGATCGCCTTGGGGGGCTCGGCGGTGGCGCAGGAGATCAAGCGGACCGAACTCGGACGCTCGCCCGTCTCCGGCGACGACACCCGGGAGATCGTCATGCAGCTGGTGGAGTTCCCGCCGGGCGCGACCTCGCCCCGCCATTTCCACAACGGCGAGGAGTCGTTCTACGTGATCGAGGGCGGGACCGTGCAGGTGGCCGGCAAGGAGCCGAAGGAGCGCCCGGCGGGCGAGCGCGGCATCAACCAGCGCGGCGTGCCGCATGCGGGCTACACGGTGGTCGGCGACAGGACGATCAAGATCCTGTCGGTCTACGTGATCGACAAGGGCAAGCCGCTGCAGGAGCCCGCGCCCTGATCGCAGGCCGGCACCGACTCCATCCAAGCCGGGGCGCACGCTCCGAACATCCCCAGGTGAAGGGCGACAGGACATGAACGACACGCCGGATTTGGATCGCGCGGCCCGCGCGATCGCCGAGAACGTCTACGCGGCGTTCTGCCGCCAGGCGACGATGCCGGCCCACCCGCTCGAGGAGCAGACGGTCGTGACGCGGCTCGTGGAGGCGATCCGCCCGCAGGTCGGCGGCGCCCCGGGAGCGATCGTCGAGGCCGCCAACGCCGCCCTGTCGGCCTGGGAGCAGCGCGATCCGGACGTGCGCGGTCCGCGCGTCGTCGCGGTCGATCCGGCCGACGGCTCGGTGACCCTGGGTTAGCGGTCGAAGCTCGGCACCCGTCTCCGGGCGACCTGCCCGGACGACCTGGATCGCCGAAAAGGAGCCCCCAGCATCGTGCCTGCCTTCGCTGATGGAGACGCCGCGATCGGTGTCGGGCTGGCCTTCGTCGCCGGCTTCGTGGACGCCGCCGCCTTCATCGCCCTGACCGGCCTGTTCACGGCCCACGTCACCGGCAACGTCGTCCTGATCGGTGCGGAGCTGGTCTCGACCTCGACCGGGGTCCTCGCGAAGCTCCTTGCCCTGCCGACGTTCATCCTGGCGGTGGCCGTGACCCGCCTCATCGCCCTGGCCCTCGAGCGGAGGGGGGCGTCACCGCTGCGCCCGTTGCTGGTGCTTGAAGCCGCCGCGCTGATCGCCTTCGCGATCGTGGGCGCGTCCCTGTCGCCGCTCGGCTCGCCGGACGGCGCGAAGGCGATCGGCGTCGGCATGCTCGGGGTCGCCGCCATGGGCATCCAGAACGGCATCGGGCGTCTGGTGATCGGCCACCTGGCCGCGACCACCGTGATGACCGTGAACGTCACGCAGGCCGTGATCGACCTGACCGACCATGCCTGCGGGAAGACGCTCGGCGCGCCGGCCGCCACCCGCCTTCGGCGCACGCTGTCGGCCGTGCTGGCGTTCGCGGTCGGCGCCCTGGCGGGCGCCTTCGGGGTCGCCGCCCTGTCCTTCGCCTGCGTGCTCGTGCCCGCCGTCGTCCTCATCGGATTGCTGTTCGTCCCGGATCGCGAACCGAGTCCGTGAACGGCCGCCATGGGCCGGACGCGCGCGCCTCGATACCCGGCTTGGACCACCCGCGCTCGGACATGCCCTCACAGCCGGGCTCGCAGTCCAGGCGTCCGTGCAGCGCCGCTCGGGGTTGCCGAAGCGCGGGCGTCACGCCGTCTCCGCATCCCGCATCGAGGGCCGACGCCGGAGGCCGCGACGGTCTGAGCCGGCGCGCGTCGGCGTCCGGCCCCTGGTGCCCGGAGCGCCGGAGCCCTAAAGCCCAGGCATGCTGACCTCACCGACGACGCGCCGCCCGCTGGTCCTCGCCGCGGTGATGGCGGCGATGTTCATGATCGCGATCGAGGCGACGATCGTCTCGACCGCGATGCCGCAGATCGCCGGGCAGCTCGGCGACCTCCACCTCTACGCCTGGGTGTTCGCCTCCTTCCTGCTGACGCAGACCGCGACCACCGTGGTGTTCGGCAAGCTGTCCGACCTCTACGGGCGGCGCCCGGTGCTGCTGTTCGGCATCGCGGTGTTCCTCGCCGGCTCGCTGCTGTGCGGCTTCGCCTGGTCGATGCCGTCGCTGATCCTGTTCCGGCTCGTGCAGGGCGTCGGCGCGGGCGCGATCCAGCCCGTGAGCATGACCGTGGTCGGCGACCTCTACTCCGCCCGCGAGCGCGGCCGGGTGCAGGGCTATCTCGCCAGCGTCTGGGGCGTCTCCTCGGTGGCCGGGCCGCTCGCCGGAGGCCTGATCATCGGGCACCTGAGCTGGCCGTGGATCTTCTGGATCAACCTGCCGGTCGGCGTCCTCGCGGCCGCCCTGTTCCTTCTGTTCCTGCGCGAGGAGGTGGAGCGCAAGCGGCGCCGGATCGACGTGATCGGGGCCGGCCTCTTCACGCTGGCGATCGCCGCGCTGATGATCGCCCTAACCGAGACCTCGACCGCGCCGGCCGTGGCGACCGCCTCCGGCCTGACCTTCCTCGTGGCGATCACGCTGTTCGTGCTGCAGGAGCGGCGGGCCGCCGACCCCATGCTGGATTTCGCGCTCTGGGGGCAGCGCTCGATCCTCACCGCCAACGCCGCGACGCTACTCTCGGGCATGGCGATCATCGGGCTCACCGCCTTCCTGCCGATGTACGTGCAGGGCGTGCTCCGGCAATCGCCGCTCGTGGCCGGCTTCACCCTGACCCTCATGGTGCTCGGCTGGCCGGTCGGCGCGACCACGGCGGCGCGCAGCTTCGTCCGGTTCGGCCTGCGGCCGGTCCTGCTGCTCGGCGCCGCCCTGCTGCCGATCGGGGCGTCGGCCTTCGTGGCGTTGGGCCCGGAGACCTCGCCCGCCGTCGCGGCGGCGGGGTCGATCGTCATGGGCCTCGGCATGGGCTTCCTGTCGACGGCGGCGATCGTGATCATCCAGGACAGCGTCGCCTGGGCGCAGCGGGGGGCCGCCACCGCCTCGAACATCTTCGCGCGCAACCTCGGCTCGACGCTCGGCGCCACCGCCCTCGGCGCCGTCCTGAACTACCGCCTCATTCATCCGGACGGCGGGGCCACGGTGGACCCCGACCAGCTGCGCCGCCTGCTCGACAACCCGGCGAGCCTCGGCGGAGCCGGCGAGGCGGCCCGCATCAGCCTGCAGCACGCCCTGCACGGCACCTTCTGGACGGTCTTCGCGGTTGCGCTGCTGACGCTGCTGACCGCCCTGCTCGTCCCCCGCGTGGTGATCGCCGACGCCGTGCCGGCCGTCGCGGAGTAGCGAGCGCCCGATCCGGACCGCGCGGACGGCGTCTCACGCGGGCCGGGCCGTGTCCTCCTGCCGGACGGCGAGGCGCAGGAAGCTGACCACGCTGGCGATGGCGGCGAAGGCGCCGCCGAGCCCGAGCGCGAGCGCCGGCCCGTGCGCATCCGCGATCGCGAAGCAGGCGGCCACGAGGGCGGCGCCCATGGTCTGGCCGAGGAGCCGCGAGGTGGCGACGATGCCGCTCGCGCCCCCGGACCGCGCGGGCGGCGCGCTCGTCATGATCGCGCGCAGGTTCGGCGCCTGGAAGAAGCCGAAGCCGCCGCCGCAGATCGCCATCCGCCAGCCGATGTCCACGACGCTCGGGTTCGCCGGAAGTCCCGCGAGCAACCCCATCCCGAGGGCGAGGATCGCGAGCCCGATGCCGCCGAGCAACCCGGGCGGGTAGCGGTCCGAGAGCCGCCCGGCGAGCGGCGCCAGCAGCGCGACCACGACGGGCCAGGGCGTCATCAGGAAGCCGGTCTCGACCTGCGTGCGCCCGAGCGTGTGCTGGAACAGGAACGGCAGCGAGACGAAGGCGAGCCCCTGCGCCGCGAACGAGCACACCGACGTGGTGGCCGAGAGGGCGAACAGCGGACGCCGGAGCAGGTCGGCGGCCAGCATCGGCGCGGGATGCCCCGCCTGCCGGCGCAGCAGGAGCAGGAAGCAGGCGAGCGAGCCGACGGCTTCCGCCAGGATGCGCCAGAGCGGTCCTTCGTGGGCCGCCTCGCCGAGGGCGAGCACGAGGAGCGCGAAGGCGGAGGCGTTGAGCAGCGCGCCGACGACGTCGAAGCGATGGCCGGAGCGCCCGGTGTCCGGCAGCGCGGTCCAGGCCAGGAGCAGGGCGACGAGGCCGATCGGCACGTTGACGGCGAAGAGCCAGGGCCAGGGCGCGGCGACGAGGATCAGCGAGGCGACGGTCGGGCCGACCGCGAAGCCGACGCCGACGACGAAGGCGTTGAGGCCGACGCCGCGCCCGAGCTGGTCGGCCGGATAGATGAAGCGGATGAGGGCGATGTTGACCGCCATCAACGCGCTCGCGCCGACGCCCTGCAGCACCCGCGCCGCGACGAGCGTCGGCAGCGACCAGGCCAGGGCGCAGACGAGCGAGGACGCGGTGAAGAGGATGAAGCCTGCGATGTAGATCCTCTGCTGGCCGACGATCTCGCCGAGCGCCGCGATCGGCAGCAGCGTCGCCACGACGGCGAGCTGGTAGGCGTTCACGATCCACACCGAGGCGCTTGGGTCGACGCCGAGGTCGGCGGCGATGGTGGGAAGGGCGGTGTTGGCGATCGCCGTGTCGAGGGTCGCGAGGGCGACGCCGGTGAGCACCGCGACCATCGCCCGCCCCCGTCGCGCCGGCGGCAGGCCGTCATGGGCCGGAACGTCCGACGGGGCGATCGGTGAGGACATCGCGTGGGGATCTCGCGGGGGTGGCGGCGTGCTGCATGCGACCGTGGGCGGCACCTTGGCAAGAGTGCCCGGGGCCAGCGCAACCAGGGCGAGCGGTGCCCCATCGCGAGACGCGCCCGCCCCGCCCCGTGGAGGCCGCCTTAACCGCCCCGCGCCATCCTTCGCACGAGCCGCGTCGCGTATCGGCTCACGCTGGTGAGATCCGGGGTTCCCCCGCCCCGTGAGCAGATCGGGGCGGGGCCGAACCGTGGGCGTGCCCCCGAAATGGGAACGCGGCCTGCAACGGTGGGTCGGCCCTAATCCTGTGCCTGAGGGCTCGCCTCGATCCGCCGTGGCTCTCGATGCCGTGGCGGACAGGCGGGTCTGTCGCGTCCGGCCGAATGGGAGCGGGCGCGCGAGCGAAGGGCGGCCGCGCCCGGCGAAGCGCACGACATCCCTTGCTGTCGCGCTCCGTTCGCGGTACGCACCATCGGCGTCGCCGACGGGCTCGACGGATGAATCGTTCAGCCGAAGTACACGTCGTATCAACGGCTTGGGCCTGTAGCTCAATGGTTAGAGCCGACCGCTCATAACGGTCTGGTTGCAGGTTCGAGTCCTGCCGGGCCCACCACTCCCTTCCGACGGCGTTGGATTCAGCAAGCCACCGCGAAATCGGAGCTTTTTCGCGCGCCGTCCCACGGACAGGTCGCACGGCTCGGCGGGTTCGGTGCGCCGTTACACGAACAGGGGGCGTCGAAGCGGGCGCCGCGACTTCCGGATGCAGATGCCGACCGGGATGGCTACGCGATCTTGCCCATCAACGCGATCGTCCAGCACTCCGGCATCCTGGGTTCGTCGGCGGCGGTAATGTGATCTGGATCGACCGTGCCGCGGGCACGCCCGTGGCCGGCTCGGACTCCGCGCGAGGATTGCGGTGGCCGGGTCACTCAAGGCCGCGCCGCCTCAGGCGAAGTGCTTCGACAGCTTCAGCCCTTGCGCCTGGTAGTTCGAGCCGGCGCCGGCGCCGTAGAGCATCCGCGGCACCGCCTCCATGCGCTCGTAGACGAGGCGGCCGACGATCTGACCGTCCTCGAGCAGGAACGGCACGTCGCGCGAGCGCACCTCCAGCACCGCGCGCGCGCCGGTGCCGCCGGCGCCGGCATAGCCGAAGCCGGGATCGAAGAAGCCGGCGTAGTGGACCCGGAACTCGCCCACCAGCGGGTCGAACGGGACCATCTCGGCGGCGTGGTCGGGCGGCACCTGCACCGATTCCTTCGAGGCCAGGATGTAGAACTGGCCGGGATCGAGGATCAGCGAGCCCGAGCCGTCGGCCGGCAGCGGCTCCCAGAACTCGGCCGCCGCGTGGCGCCCGGGGGCGTCCACGTCCACGAGGCCGGTATGGCGCTTGGCCCGGTAGCCGATGAGCCCGTCGAAGCCGGCGAGGTCCACGGAGACGGCGACGCCGCCGTGGAAGGACGGCGCCGCCGCGGTGACGAGCGGCGAGCGCGCGTGCAGCGCGACGAGTTCGTCGTCGCGCAGCCGCACCGTGCCGCGGCGGAAGCGGATCTGCGACAGGCGCGAGCCGGTGCGGACCAGGACCGGGAAGGTGCGCGGCGAGATCTCGGCGTAGAGCGGCCCGCGATAGCCGGCCTCGACCTGGTCGAACGCCTCCGCCCGGTCGGTGATGACGCGGGTGAACACGTCGATCCGCCCGGTCGAGCTCTTCGGGTTGGCCGCCGCCGCGAGGGTCTCGGGCAGGGCCAGGGATTCCTGCAGCTCGGCGATGTAGACGCAGCCGGTCTCCAGCACCGCGCCGGGCCGCAGGTCGATCTCGTGGAACGAAAGGCGCGCGACGCAGGCCGAGACCGCGCGGGACGCGCCTGGCAGGAAGCTGGTGCGCACGCGCCAGGCCCGCGCCCCGAGGCGCAGGTCGAGGCTCGCGGGCTGGATCTGGTCGGCGGCGAAGGGGGAAGCCGTCAGGATGCCGCCCGCCTGCGCCAGGGCGGCGATGCCCTCGGCCGACAGGATGCCGTCGCGCGGCGCTCCGGGTGCCGCCGCGGCGCCCTGCCCCGCAGAAGAAGCGTTCCCGGCTGAAGGGCTTGTCCCGGCAACCGGGCTCGGCGTCGTGCTCATGTCTCTCGCGCGCCCCGTCCGGCCGTCACCATCGGTCGTTTTCGGGCAAAGCGCCTAACGCCGGCTTAAAGGAGGCTCGGCCGGCGCCGGGCGCGGCTCGCCCGGTTCCTCGCCGGGCAGGGCGAGGACGATCCGGATCAGGGCGAGCCGGGCCAGCGCGCCGATCGCGATCAGGCCGGCGAGCGCGCTCGCGAGCACCGGGACCGCGCGAGGGAACAGCAGCAACGCGGCCCCGCCGGCGAGGAGGCCGAGGGCGCCGCCGACGCCGAGCACCAGGGAGGGCAGGCCGGAAAGCCGCGGATCGGGGCCTGTCCGTCCCGCGATCCGGGCCGCCGCGATCCGGGCCCCGCCGTCGAGGATCAGCGCCGCCGCGAGCGCCGCCGCGGGGGGCAGGTTCGTGCCGGGATCGCGCCAGGCGAGGAAGCCCGCGACCGCCAGGAGCGCCGTCCAGGCGGCGCCGTGCGCGAGCGCGGGCAGCGAGGGCCGCGCGCCCCCGAACCGCCTCGGGCGGCCCGTCAAACCCTCGACCATGCCGGCCCTGCCCCTGCCGCCGCCGCGACGTACTTCACCGCGATTGACGGGAATTCTCCCGGCAACTACCACGATGAAAGTCGCATCGAAAAGCGGCTTCGAGCCGTCTAGACCCGAGCTAGACCGAACTCGGTCGCCGCTGAAGAGGGCAATTAGGGACGATGTACAAGGCCGAGACGCGCGGAATCAGCGTGACCGTCAATCCGCGCTTCGTCGAGGAGGAATCCTCGCCGGGCGAAAGCCGGTACTTCTTCGCCTACACCGTCGAGATCGTGAACAACGGCGCCGAGCAGGTGCAGCTCCGCTCGCGCCATTGGCGCATCATCGACGGGCGCGGCGACTGCCAGGAGGTGCGTGGCGCCGGCGTCGTCGGCAAGCAGCCGGTGCTGGAGCCGGGCGAGTCGTTCTGCTACACCAGCGGCTGCCCGCTCACCACGCCGGACGGGCTGATGGCCGGCAGCTACACCATGGCCACGGTCGCGGGCGAGAGCTTCGAGGCCGAGATCCCGGCCTTCTCCCTCGACAGCCCGCATATCCGCCGCAGCCTGCACTGATCGGTTTCGGGCCGGCGCCCGGGGCCGGCCGCCCAAGGACACGACCGATGCCCGGTTCCGGCGAGCGGATGACCCCGCTCGACATCCTCGCCCACCTCGTCGCCTTCGACACCGAGAGTTCCAAGCCGAACCTCGCCCTGATCGACTGGGTCGCCGCCTACCTCGACGGCTGGGGCGTCCCCTATTCCCGCATCCCGAACGCCGCCGGCGACCGCGCCGCGCTCTTCGCCACGATCGGCCCGCCGGTCGACGGCGGCGTCGTGCTGTCGGGGCACACCGACGTCGTCCCCGTCGTAGGCCAAGCCTGGACCGCCGACCCGTTCACCCTGCGCGTGGCCGACGGCCGGGCCTACGGTCGCGGCGCGGTGGACATGAAGGGCTTCTGCGCCACCGCCCTCGCCTTGGTGCCGGACTACCTCGCCGCCGACCTGAAACGGCCGATCCACATCCTGCTGTCCTACGACGAGGAGACCACCTGCCTCGGCGTGATGGATGCGATCGCCCGCTTCGGCCTCGACCTGCCGCGGCCGGGCGCGGTGATCGTCGGCGAGCCGACCGACCTCGAGGTCGCCGACGCGCACAAGAGCATCGTCACCTTCCACACCACGGTGCACGGCCACGAGGCGCATTCGGCCAAGCCGATGCTGGGCGCCAACGCCGTGATGGCGGCCTGCGACCTCGTCTCCGGGCTCAACGCCATCGCCGACCGGATGATCGCGCGCGGCGACGCGTCGGGCCGGTTCGATCCGCCCGCCACCACCGTGCATGTCGGCACGATCCACGGCGGCACCGCCCGCAACATCCTGCCGAAGGAATGCGCCTTCCACTGGGAGTTCCGCGGCCTGCCCGACCTCGACATGGCCGAGATCCCGCGCCTGTTCCAGGCCAAGGCCGAGGCGGTGACCCGCGAGCGCCTGAACCGCTACGGCCCCTTCGGCCGGATCGAGACCGTCGAGGAGATCGCGATCCCCGGCCTCCTGCCCGATCCGGGCTCGGAGGCCGAGCGGCTGGCGCTGCGGATGGCCAACCGCAACCGCACCGTGTCGATGCCCTACGCCACGGAAGCCGGTCGCTTCCAGCAGGCGGGCATCCCGACGGTGGTCTGCGGGCCGGGCTCGATCGACCAGGCGCACCAGCCCGACGAGTTCATCACCCTGGCGGCGCTGAGGGACGGGGAGGCGTTCCTGCGCCGGCTGATCGAGGCCTGCGCCGCATGAACGAGACCGTTCCCGACAGGGTCAAGCTCCGCCCGCTGGAGCGCGAGGACCTGATGTTCGTGCATCAGCTCAACAACAACGACAGCATCATGCGCTACTGGTTCGAGGAGGCCTACGAGTCCTTCGCCGAGCTGGCGCAGCTCTACGAGCGCAACATCCACAACCAGACCGAGCGGCGCTTCATCATCGCGACGCTGCACGGCCAGCCGGCGGGCCTCGTCGAGCTCGTCGAGATCAACCACCTGCACCGGCGCTGCGAGTTCCAGATCGCGATCCACCCCGGGTTCCAGGGCCGGGGCTTCGCCCGCCAGGCGACCCGGATCGCGATGGACTACGCCTTCAGCGTGCTCAACATCCACAAGCTCTACCTGCACGTCGACAAGGACAACGCCCGCGCTGTGCGGATCTACGAGAGCTGCGGCTTCCGGCCCGAGGGCATCCTGCGGGACGAGTTCTTCATGAACGGCCGCTACCGGGACGCCGTGCGGATGTGCCTGTTCCAGCCGGAATACCTGGCCGGCCGCCATGCCGTCGACATCGCCGAGCCGGTGCTCAGGAACTGACGGCGCAACGGAACGGGGAGGCGGCGTCGCCCCCTCCCCGCTCGTGAGGCGAGCCGATCAGTTGCGACCGTCGCGCCCACCGCCGCGGGTGCCCGGGGTGCCGCGCTCGGACGCGCCGCCGGTCATGCCAGCATCGCGCCCGCCCTGACCGCTCATCTGGCCGCCCATCTGGCGGCCACCGTCACGGCCGCCCGTGCGCTCGGAGGCGTTGCGGATGCCGCCCTTGTCCTGGCCGCCCCGCAGGTCTTGGCCAGCCCGCAGGTCCTGGCCGCCCCGCAAGTCCTGGCCGTTGCGCCCGCCCTGGCCGCCCCGCAGGTCGGCGTTGCGCTCGGATCCCCGGTCGGCGTTGCGCTCGCCCGCGTTGCGGCGGTCGGCGTTGCGGAAGCCGCGGTCGTCGCGGGTCTCGGTCCGGGCGGAGCGGGTCCGCACGTCGATGCGGTCCCGACCGCGGAAGTCGGCCGCGACGCGGCCGCCGCGGCGCTCGGTCGTGGTCACGCTGAGGCGGCGGTACTCGGGCGATCCGTAGAGCACCCGCTGCCCGCGGATGGTCACGTAGCGCACGCGCGGCCCGGATTCGCGGACGGTCACGAGGCGACGGTACTCGGGCGAGCCGTAGAGGACGCGGTGGCCGCGGATGGTGACGGTGCGGACCCGCGTGCCGCCCCGGCGCTCGACGGTGACGAGCCGGCGGTACTCGGGCGAGCCGTAGACCACGCGCTGGCCGCCGACGAACACGAACCGTCCTTCCCGGCGGAAGCCGCCGCCGGCCCGCTCGGAGCGGATGTCGGTGCGGGTCTCCCGGCGCTCGCTGCGCGTGTCGCGCTCGGCGCGGTCGCGGCGCATCCCGTCGCGGTTGCCGCCGCGAGCTTCCACCCGATCCGCGTCGCGGCGGTCTTCGCGGCCGGCCGCCTGACGGTCGGCGCCTTGCCGATCAGACCCTTGGCGGTCGGCGCCCTGACGATCGACGCCTTGGCGGTCGGCCCGTCCGGCCTGCATCCCGTTCTCGCGGCCTCCGGCCCCGTTCCCGGCGGCGGTGTTCCGGCTCTCACCCCGCGTCTCCGACATCCGGCCGCCGGCCGTCGCGCCGGCGCCGCCCGTGTTGCCGCCCGCCTTGCCGCCTGCATCCATCGATCCGGTATTCGCGCGGCCCGTCCCGGCGCCGGCCGCGTTTCCGGCCGCGCCCTGGGCGTAGACGGACGTGCTGAACAGCAGGGCTGCGAGCCCGATGGCGACTCTTTTCATGATGCTTCCTCCGGCGTTCTTGCGACGTTGTTGGAAGCATCGAAACGCCGAAGGTTCGAAAACCGTTTCATCGCCGGAGACTGATTTTTAGAAATCGATGTTCAGTCTATCCGTGGATCAAGCTTGGCCGTGAACCGGACAGGGTTCGGTTCTACTGCTTCGGCGTCTCGGCCACCTCCGCCTCGACCTCGGCCGGGTCGAGGTCGTAGCGGCGCGAGCAGAACTCGCAGGTGATCACGACGCGGCCGTCGTCGGCGATCATCTCGCGGCGTTCCTCGGGCGAGAACGAGCGGATCATGCCCATCACCCGCTCGCGCGAGCAGCGGCACTGCTCGTGCACGCCTTGCGCGTCGAATACCCGCACGCCGCGCTCGTGGAACAGCCGGTAGAGCAGCCGCTCGCTCGAGACCGCCGGGTCGACGAGCTCGTGGTCCTCCACGGTGCCGACGAGGGCGCGCGCCTCGACCCAGGCGTCGTCCTCCCGGGTGCCGTGCTCGTCGAGGTGGACGCGGCCCTCCGGGATGTCGCCCGGCGGCAGGTCGGCGAGCCGCGCCCGGTCGATCGATTGGGGGAGGAACTGCACCAGCAGCCCGCCGGCGCGCCAGCGGCTCTGCCCGTCCTCGAAGGCTTCGGCCACGGCGAGCCGCACCTCGGTCGGGATCTGCTCGGACTGGCGGAAGTACTGGTGCGCGGCCTCCTCCAGGCTCTGTCCCTCCAGCGCGACGACGCCCTGGTAGCGGCTGGCGGCCGAGCCCTGGTCGATGGTCATGGCCAGATGCCCCTGCCCGATCAGCTCGGCGGCCTTGTGCGGGCCGGCGCCGAGGGCGGCGATGGCCTCCGCCTCGAACCGCGCGGTGGCGCGCAGGCGGTCGGGCGCCTCGAAGTCGACGACGATCATCCCGACCGGGCCGTCGGTCTTGGTCTGGAGCTGGAACCGGCCCTCGAACTTCAGGGACGAGCCGAGGAGCACGGTCAGCGCCGCCGCCTCGCCGAGCAGGCGCGCCACCGCATCCGGGTAGCCGTGCCGCCGCAGGATCGTGTCGACGGAGGGCCCGAGCCGGACGACGCGCCCGCGCACGTCGAGCGCCTCGACCGCGAACGGCAGCACGCAGTCGTCGGCGCCGTCGTGACCGTTGCCTTCGTTGATCGGGGTTGTGTCGTGTCCGGCGGTCATGGTCTCAACTCGGTCCTGGAAGCGGTCGGCCTGCACGTATTTGGCCTGCAAGCGTTCGGCTTGGAAGCGTTCGGGTCGTCATCGTCCGCCGGTCAGCGCGCCGATCGGCAGGAACAGGGTGCGCGAGCGGTCGGGGAATTCGAGGAACTCCGCCTGCCTGCGGTAGAATGCGAGCGCCTGGTCGTCGAGCGCATGGATCAGGACGGCGCCGATCCCGATCACGTCGGCCGCGTTGGCGATCCGGCGCAGCGCATCGGCCAGGAGGTCGGCCCCGAGCCCACGGCCGGCCCAACGCTGGTCCACGGCCAGCCGGCCTAGGATCGAGACCGGGATCGGCTCCGGCGCGTTGCGTCGAATCCGCCCCGGGGCATCCTCCCGCGCGACCGTCCCCGCGGAGATGCAGTAATACCCCACCACCGCGCCGTCCGCACAGACCACATAAGTCCGGGCGAACCGGCCCTCGCTGCGGCGTGCCTGCCGCTTCAGCCAATCGTCGAGCACCGGTCGGCCGCAGGAGAATCCATCCAGGGCGTGCTCCGGACCCAGGGGAACCGGCGGCCCGATCAGCGCTCCCAGGCGGGATTCCTCCCCATGAGCGCGCTCAGCCTCGGCCTTTCGGCCGGCGGTGCGTCGAGGGCCGCGACGAACGCGGCATGGCGCGCGTCGTCGAGGACGAACAGGCGCTGATCGAGCAGCACGTCGATGGCGTGATGGCGCGCGGTGTCGATCATGAACTCGGTCCGCGTCTTGCCGAGCACCGAGGCGGCGTCGTCGATCAGGTCCCGCGTCTCGGCTTCGATGCGCAGGTTGATCGTCGTCCCGCGCCGCGCCGGGACGTTGCTCAGGCCGTCGATGCTCAAGGCGGTCGCCTTCTACGTCTCGTCGGGGGCGTCTTGGAGCCTGAACGTATACACGATGTTCATACGGTCAAGGCCCGCGACCCGTCCGGCCGCTGCGTCCGATCGGCCGCCCGTTCGCGACCCGCTACAGGCCGTTCGCCCGCATGCACCACGCCAGGATGCCCTTCTGGGCGTGGAGGCGGTTCTCCGCCTCGTCGAACACCACCGATTGCGGGCCGTCCATCACCTCGGCGGTGACCTCCTCGCCGCGATGGGCGGGCAGGCAGTGCATGAACACCGCGTCCTTGGCGGCGGCCCGCATCAGCGCGCCGTTCACCTGATAGGGGTTGAGCAGGTTGTGGCGGTGAGCCTCGTCCTCGTCGCCCATCGAGACCCAGCAATCGGTCACGACCGCGTCGGCGCCCTCGACCGCGGCGAAGGCGTCGGCGGTGACGTTGACGCGGGCGCCCTCGGCGCGTGCCCAGGCCATCAGCGCCGGCGGCGGCGCCAGCTCGGGCGGGCAGGCGACGTTGAGGGTGAAGTCGAAGCGCGCGGCCGCGTGCGCCCAGCTCGTCAGCACGTTGTTGGCGTCGCCCGACCAGGCCACCGTGCGGCCCTGGATCGGCCCGCGATGCTCCTCGAAGGTCAGCACGTCGGCCATGATCTGGCACGGATGCGAGAGCTTGGTCAGCGCGTTGATCACCGGCACCGTGGCGTTTTCGGCCAGCTCCAGCATCAGCGCGTGATCCAGGATGCGGATCATGATCGCGTCGACGAAGCGGGAGAGCACCTGCGCGGTGTCGCCGATGGTCTCGCCGCGGCCGAGCTGCATCTCGGAGCCCGTTAGCATCAACGTCTCGCCGCCGAGCTCGCGCATCGCCACGTCGAAGGAGACGCGGGTGCGGGTCGAAGGTCGGTCGAACACCATCGCGAGGTTCTTGCCGGCGAGCGGGCGGTCGGCGGCGACTTCGCCCTTGCGGCGGCGCCCCTTGATCGCGGCCGCGGCGTCGAGCACCCGGCGGAGGTCGGCGCCGGAGAAGTCCGACAGGTCGAGGAAGTGGCGGGGCGCGCTCGCGCCGGTCGTGGGGCCGCTGGTCCGGCCGTTCAGGGGGGCAGTCATCTCAACACATCATGTCCGGGTTCGGTCGGCGGCTCCGCCTTCGGGAGCCGGGATCAGCATCACGTCGGCATCACTCGGCGGCTCCGCGCATCGCGGCCGTGAACGCCGCCGCCGTGACTTCGAGGCGTGCGACCGCCTCGGAGACGTCGGCCTCGGTGACGATCAGCGGCGGCAGCAGGCGGACCACGTTGTCGCCCGCCGGGATCACCAGCAGGTGCTCGGCGCGGGCGGCCGCAGCGAACTCGGTGTTGGGCACGGCGAGCTTGAGCCCGAGCATCAGCCCCTCGCCGCGGATCTCGGTGACGACGTGTGGGTAGCGGTCGGGCAGCGCCCCGAGCTTCTGCTTCAGGACCAGCGCGACGCGCTGGACGTGGTCGAGGAAGCCGTCGCCCAGCACCACGTCGAGCACGGCGTTGCCGACGGCCATGGCGAGCGGGTTGCCGCCGAAGGTGGTGCCGTGGCTGCCGGCGACCATGCCGCGGGCGGCCTCGCGGGTCGCCAGGCACAGGCCCAGCGGGAAGCCGCCGCCGATGCCCTTGGCCGCGCTCATGATGTCGGGCGCGGCGCCGGACCACTCGTGCGCGAACAGGCGGCCGGTGCGGCCGACGCCGGTCTGGACCTCGTCCATGATCAGCATCAGGCCGTGCTCGTCGCAGAGCGCGCGCAGGCCCCGCAGGCATTGCGGCGGCACCGGGCGGACGCCGCCCTCCCCCTGGATCGGCTCGATCATCACGGCCGCCGTCTCGGGGCCGATCGCGGCGCGCAGCGCCTCGTGGTCGCCGAAGGGCACCTGGTCGAACCCGTCGACCTTCGGGCCGAAGCCCTCGATGTACTTCTGCTGGCCGCCGGCGGCCAGCGTCGCCAGCGTGCGCCCGTGGAACGCGCCCTCGAAGGTGATGATGCGGTAGCGCTCGGGGTGCCCGCCGGCGGCGTGGTACTTCCGCGCCATCTTGATCGCGGCCTCGTTGGCCTCGGCGCCCGAATTGCAGAAGAACGCCACGTCGGCGAAGCTCGCGTCGACCAGACGCTGCCCGAGGCGCTCGCCGTCGGGGATCTCGAACAGGTTCGAGGTGTGCCAGAGCTTCTGCGCCTGGGTGGTCAGGGCCTCGACGAGGTGCGGGTGGGCGTGGCCCAGCGCGTTCACCGCGATGCCGGCGCCGAAATCGAGGTATCGCTCGCCCCCGCGCGCCACCAGCCATGCGCCCTCGCCACGCTCGAAGGCGATGGGGGCCCGGGCATAGGTCGGCAGAAGGGCGGATGTCACGATCCCGTCTCCGTGTCGGCGGGCCGGGTGAAGACCCGGCGTTGTCAGGCTGCGTGCAGGACCCGTGCCCTGCGTGCAAAAACGAAAGTGCCGCCTCGTCACCGGGGCGGCACGCGCGCGATTACTAAGAAACGCGGCCGCGCTGTCAATGAGAGGGCCGGGTGTCGTGGCGGACATGCCTGTAAAACGGGCGTCGTTTGCCGGCTCGACTCCACGATGCCTCCGAGAAGGGCCTTGCGTGCCGGCCGCGGCCCATGCTCCAGAGCCGGTGCATCGCCGAGAACGGACACGCGGAGCCCTTTCATGAGCACGGTCAAGGAACGCCTCGAGAGCCTCGGGCTCACCCTGCCGAAGGCGGCGGCGCCGGTCGCGAACTACGTGCCCTTCGTGCGCAGCGGCAACCTCGTGGTGGTTTCGGGCCAGATCTGCTTCGGGGCGGACGGCAAGCTCGGCGCGGGCCATGTCGGCAAGCTCGGCGCCGAGGTCTCGGCCGAGGACGGGATCGCCGCGGCCAGGCTCTGCGCGCTCAACGTGCTGGCGCAGGTCGAGGCGGCGGTGGGCGACCTCGAGCGCGGGGTCGTGCAATGCGTCCGGCTCGGCGGCTTCATCAATTGCGTGCCGAGCTTCTCCGGCATCGCCGGCATCATGAACGGCGCCTCCGACCTGATGGTCGCGGTGCTCGGCGACCGCGGCCGTCACGCCCGCTCCACGGTCGGGGTCGCGGAACTGCCCCTCGACGCCGCCGTCGAGGTCGAGGCGATGTTCGAGGTGCGGTGATGGAACTCGGCTGGCTCGTCGCGCGGCCGATCGCCCATCGCGGCCTGCACGACCGCGCGGCGGGCCGGCCCGAGAACACGATCGCCGCCGCGCGCGCGGCGATCGCGGGCAACTACGCCATCGAGTGCGACGTGCAGATCAGCGCCGACGGCGAGGCGATGGTCTTCCACGACGCGGCCCTGGGGCGGCTGGCGGGCGTCGCCGACCCCGTCGCCGCGATGCGGGCCGCCGACCTTCGCGGCCTCGCGGTCGCGGGCACGACTGAGACGATCCCGACGCTGCCGGACTTCCTCGCCGAGATCGCCGGGCGGACCCCGCTCGTCGTCGAGATCAAGTCGTCCACTACCGGCGACCTGACCCTGACCCGCCGCGTCGCGGAGGTGCTGAGCGCCTACGCCGGGCCGGTCGCGGTGAAGTCCTTCGATCCGGAGGTGGTCGCGGCCTTGCGCGGCCTGGTGCCCGACGCGGTCCCGCGCGGCATCGTCGGCGAGACGAACCAGGACGACCCGGCCTACGCCGCCCTCACCGATTCGGCACGCCGCCGGCTCTCGGACCTGCTGCACATCGAGGAGACCCGGCCCGACTTCGTGTCCTGGCGGGTCGACGACCTGCCCTGCGCCGCGACGCACCTCGCCCGCGTGCTCGGGCACCTGCCGGTGATGGCCTGGACGGTGCGCACCGAGGCCCAGCGCCGCCTCGCACAGGCGCATGCCGACCAGATGGTGTTCGAGGGGTTTTCGGCCTGAACGCCCGGCTCCGGCCTTAGGCGGCCTCGCGCGGAAGCGGCTTGATCAGCGCCAGGGCGTCACCCGCCCGCGCTGCTGCGACCTCGATGTCGTAGCGGATCTGCAGGCCGAGCCAGAGCTGCGCCGAGGTCCCGAAATAGCGTCCGAGCCGGAGCGCGGTGTCGGCGGTGATCCCGATCTCCTCGCGGACGATCCGTTCGATCCGCGTGCGGGGGACGCCGCAGGCCTTCGCCACCGCGTAGGGCGTCAGGCCGAGGGGAACCAGAAACTCCTCGCGCAGCACCTCGCCGGGGTGAAGCGGCGGCAGCGTCTCCAAGGCGGCGATCTCCAAGCCGTCATTCATCGACGGGTCCTCAGTGATAATCGACGATTTCGACATCCGCCGGGCCATGTTCGGTCCAGCGGAAGCAGATTCGATACTGGTCGTCGATCCGGATCGCATGCTGTCCGATGCGGTCATGGGTCAGAGGGTGAAGCCGATCGCTGGGCGGCGCTCGCAAGTCGTTCAGGTCGGCCGCCCGATCGAGGACGGCGAGCGTGCGTCGCGCCGCGGGAAAGATCGTGGCGGGGAACCCCTTCGGCCGGCTGCCGCGATGGACCGCCTCGGTCACGCGATCTGCGAAGCTCTGGATCAGAGCCGGCCCCCTGGTGCATCCTACCTCAGGATAACGCACAGGATGGTATCACTGAGTGTTACCAAGAGGTAAGCGAGCCGCCCTGCCCCCCGCTGCGACGGCGGGATGCGCGGCGCCGCCTTGTCCCCCCTGCCCTTCGGGCTAGATTGTCGCCATGGAAAAACCCGGCGCTCCGCACGAGCCTGAGACCTCCGAGACCGTCCTCAAGGTCCGCGCGCTGGCCGGCCTGAAGGAGATCGGGGCGGCGGCCTGGGACGCCTGCGCCACCTCGGCCGAGACGCTGGGCGCGGGCGACGAGACCCACAACCCCTTCGTCAGCCACGCCTTCCTTTCGGCGCTGGAGGATTCCGGCTGCGTCTCGCGGCGGACCGGCTGGTTGCCGCTGCACGTGGCGGTCGAGCGCGACGACGCACTGCTCGGGGTCGTGCCGTGCTATCTGAAGTCCCACAGCCAGGGCGAATACATCTTCGACCACGGCTGGGCCGACGCCTTCGAGCGGGCCGGCGGGAGCTACTATCCGAAGCTGCAGGTGAGCGTGCCGTTCACCCCCGTCACCGGTCCGCGCTTCCTGATCGCGCCCGGCGCCGACGTGGACGTCGCGACTTCCGCCCTGGTGGCGGGCCTCAGGGCGCTGCGGTCCGAGACCAAGGCCTCCTCGATCCACGTCACCTTCATGCAGGAGCCGGAATGGGAGCGGGCGGGTGCGGCCGGCTTCCTCCAGCGCACCGACCAGCAGTTCCATTGGGAGAACGCCGGCTACGTGACCTTCGACGACTTCCTCGCCGCGCTCGCCTCGCGCAAGCGCAAGAGCATCAAGCGCGAGCGGCGCGACGCGTTGTCCTCCGGCATCACGATCGAGCACCTGACCGGGGCCGACCTCACCGAGGCGCATTGGGACGCCTTCTACGAATTCTACACCGACACCGGCGCGCGCAAATGGGGCCGGCCCTACCTCAACCGGCGCTTCTTCACGCTCCTGTCCGAGCGGATGCCGGAGCGCGTCCTGCTGATCTTGGCCAAGCGCGAGGGCCGCTACGTCGCCGGCGCGATCAACCTGATCGGCGACGTCGCCCTCTACGGCCGGAACTGGGGCTGCATCGAGGAGCACCCGTTCCTGCATTTCGAGGTCTGCTACTACCAGGCGATCGACTTCGCGATCGCGCGGGGCCTGAAGCGGGTCGAGGCCGGGGCGCAGGGCGAGCACAAGCTCGCGCGCGGCTACCGGCCGGTGCTGATGCACTCCGCGCACGACATCGCCGACCCTTCGTTGCGTCGCGCGGTGGCCGACTACTTGCAGCGCGAGCGCGCCCATGTCGAAGCCATGGTGGACGAACTCGACACCCTGACGCCGTTCCGACGGTCCAGCCCGGAAGAGTCTTGAAGCGCATGAGTCCGATCGATCGCATCACCACCTACGCCGACGAGTTGACGGCGCTCCGCCGCGACCTCCACGCCCATCCCGAGATCGGCTTCGAGGAGGTGCGCACCTCCGGCATCGTCGCCGACCTGCTCGAAGGCTTCGGCATCGAGGTCCACCGCAACGTCGGCGGCACCGGCGTCGTCGGCATCCTGAAGGGCCGCAGCGACAACGGCCGCCGCATCGGCCTGCGCGCCGACATGGACGCCCTGCCGATCGAGGAGGAGACCAACCTCCCCTACCGCTCGACCATCCCCGGCAAGATGCACGCCTGCGGGCATGACGGCCACACCACCATGCTCGTCGGCGCCGCCCGCTACCTCGCCGAGACCCGCGACTTCGACGGCACGGCGGTGTTCGTGTTCCAGCCCGCCGAAGAGGGCCTGGGCGGCGCCCGCGCCATGCTCGCCGACGGGCTGTTCACGCGCTTCCCCTGCGACGAGATCTACGGCCTGCACAACCAGCCGAGCGGCCCGCACGGGACGATCAAGCTGCGGCCCGGCCCGATCATGGCGGCGGCCGACTTCTTCGACATCCACGTCAAGGGCCGCGGCATCCACGCGGCGCAGCCCCACAGCGGCATCGACCCGATCGTGGTCGCCACCGCCCTCGCCCAGGCGCTGCAGTCGATCGTCTCGCGCAACGCCGACCCGCTGAAGTCGATCGTGCTGTCGATCACCCGGTTCGAGGCCGGCTCGGCCTACAACGTCATCCCCGACACCGCGCACATGGCCGGCACGATCCGCACCTTCGATCGCGACTTGCGCAAGCTCGCGGGCGACCGGATGCGGGAACTCGCCAAGGGCTACGGCGCGGCCTACGGCGCCGAGATCACGGTCGACATCCAGGACAAGTTCTCGGTGCTGGAGAACGCCGCCGACCAGACGCAAGCTGCGATCGAGACCGCGACCGAGCTGTTCGGACCCGAGCGGGTCGACCTGAACTCGAGCCCGAAGATGGGCAGCGAGGACTTCGCCGACATGGCGATGGCGGTGCCGGGCGCCTACGCCTGGATCGGCGCCTCGCCCGGGGCCGGCCTGCACAACCCGAGCTACAATTTCGACGACACGATCATCCCGATCGGCGCCGCCTTCCTCGCCCGCCTCGTCGAGCGGCGGACCGCGGCCTGATGGCGACGCTGTTCGATTTCACCCCGAAGGCCGCCGACGGCACCCCGCATCCGCTGGCCCAATATCGCGGCAAGGTCGTGCTCGTCGTCAACACCGCCTCGAAATGCGGGTTCACCCCGCAATACGAGGGGCTGGAGGCCTTGTGGAAGACGCATCGCGAGGCCGGGCTCGTGGTGCTCGGGTTCCCCTGCAACCAGTTCGGCGCGCAGGAGCCGGGAAACGCCACCGAGATCGCCCAGTTCTGCAGCCTGACCTACGACGTGAGCTTCCCGCTGCTGGCGAAGGTCGAGGTCAACGGGGCTGGCGCCGACCCGGTCTACCAGCATCTCAAGGGCGAGAAGCCGGGCCTCCTCGGCACGGCCGGCATCAAGTGGAACTTCACGAAGTTCCTCGTCGGCCGCGACGGCCGTGTGGTCGGCCGCTATCCGCCGACCGCCAAGCCCGCCTCCCTCGAGCGCGACATCGCCGCCGCGCTGGCCGCCTGAGACGCTTGCGCGCCGCAACGGCCTCGGCCGTTGCGATGCGCCTCAGGCCTTTCGGAAGGTGCTCTCGCCGGTGGCGCGCGCCTTGCCGCCGTGTTCCTCTGGTCGCCGGAAAATGGCGCTCGGCGGATGGTGAGGCGGCAGGTTCGTGAAAGATTCGTCCACCGACGCAGGGCTCGATCGCATCGACCTGAAGATCCTGCGCCTGCTTCAGGCGGACGGGCGGATGGGCAACGCCGAGATCGCCAAGCGCGTGAACACCAGCGCGGCGACCTGCCACCGCCGGACGCAGCGGCTGTTCGCCGACGGTTACGTCACGTCGGTCCGCGCCGAGGTCGCGCCGAGCAAGGTCGGCCTCGGCGCCCTGGTGATCGTCGGCGTGGTGCTCGACCGCTCGACGCCGGAGAGCTTCGCGGCCTTCGAGGCGGCGGCCCGCGCGATGCCGACGGTGCTCGACTGCCACCTGGTGGCGGGCGACTTCGACTACTTCCTGAAGATCCGGGTGCGCGACATGGCGGACTTCAACCGCCTGCACAGCAGCACCCTGATCGCGCTTCCCGGCGTGCGCCAGACGCGGACGTTCTTCGTGATGAAGGAGGTCGTCGACAACGCGCCGCTGGCCCTGTGACGCGGTGCGGACGTCCGCACCGCCGCCGGCCGGGGCCGCGTCAGGGCGCCCGGCAATTCATCGCGTCGGCGGCCTCGACGACGCTCAAGGCGCGCCGCCGGACCTCGAGCGTGACCTTCGGTTGCTCCGACACCGCCGTCGCCTCCCGCTTCAACGCCTGGTCGCAGGCGCACGAGCGGTGCCCGGCCGCATCGTAGCAGGCGTCGTGGCGTTGGCAGGCGGCGTCGAGGGCGTCGGTCGGCGGCAGGTCGACGCCGCGCTGGCCCGCGCCGCAATAGTTGCCGTGAAACAGCGCCTTGCCCGTGAGCACGTTCGCGAGGTCGCCTTTCGGCGGGGACGGCTCTTCCGCCCTACCGCCCGGGTTGAGGTCGTTCGCCGGGCCGCCGGACTTGCTCGCGGACCCGCGCAGCGCCTTGGGGATGCCCGATTGCGCGTCGGGCTCTCCGAGCCCTTCCCCGGTGCGGGAGTTCGGATTGGACAGGTCCGGCAAGGGCGGCGGCGGTCCCGGCCTCACGGCCTCGGTGTCTGCCGAGTCCGGCGCCTCCTCGACCGTCTGCGCCACGGCACCTTGAGCCAGGCACCCAGCCAAAAATAGGGACAGGGCGATCGCAATCCGAATTCTCAAATTCGTCTCCCCTGGAACCAGGCGAAGTCGTCGATCATCGCGGCCCGCCCGATCGAATTCGGACGTGACGGAACGGCCCCGGCATCGCGGCCTTTGCAATCGACGATGGTCCTTCCCGAAGCGTGGGTAGAACGCCGACCCAATACGGCGAAGGCGGCGAAAGCGTTCCAAAGGGTCCGTCGCCAAGCCGCCGCGCCGCCACCTCGGAGAGGGCAGTCGCGGTCGATCGACGGCGACGACCGACGAGGGTGAGGTGCTGCGCGCCCGACCGGACCCGCATCTCGAACGACGCGATGAACGGTCTCCAGCCCGGCACCGGTCGCGCGACCAGGCCGCCGCGATCCAGCCGACCGGAATACCGCTCAGCCGGCGCGAGCCGCGAGGATCAACGATGATGAAATCTGGGAACGTCGAGTCTCAACCCGCTGTCACGGCAGCCTTATCGACGCCGGACCTTGCCGTGTGGACATCCACCAGGAAAGCCTGGTGGAGCTGAGCGGGATCGAACCGCTGACCTCCGCAGTGCGATTGCGGCGCTCTCCCATCTGAGCTACAGCCCCGTCCAAGGCGCCGGCCTTTTAGGCCGGCGCCGATCGAACTGTCAATTCCCGATTCCCGCTGCCGTCGCGTCGCCGTCCCCGGTGTCCCGCGCGGGCGCACGAGGACACGTGTTTCGCGCATGAATTCCTTGATCTGGCTCTTCGACACCGTCGTCCAGCTCTTCATCTACGTCCTCATCGCCAGCGCGATCCTCAGCTGGCTCGTCGCCTTCAACGTGGTCAACGTGCGCAACCCGATCGTCTCGCAGATCGGCGAGGTGCTCTACCGGATCACGGAGCCGGTGCTGCGGCCGATCCGCAACCTGCTGCCGAACCTCGGCGGCGTCGACATCTCGCCGATCATCCTGATCCTGCTGCTGCTGTTCGTGAGCCGCCTGCTGCACGAATTCGTGCCGGCCGACCCCTACGTCTACGCCCGATAAGGCCGGCGCGCGGACGCCGCCCCCGCCCGCGATCCGGCGCCCGGCGCGCCGGACGAGACCTCTGAACGACGCGCCCGGCCGCGGAGACACCAGGACCCATGAAGACCAATCCCGGCCGCTTCTTCGAGGATTACCGCCTCGGCGAGACCATCCGCCACGCCACCCCCCGCACGGTGACCACCGGCGACGTCGCGCTCTACACCGCCCTCTACGGCCCGCGCTTCGCGGTGCAGTCGTCGGACGCGTTCGCTCAAGCGCTCGGCTACCCGAAGAGCCCGCTGGACGACCTGCTGACCTTCCACGTGGTGTTCGGCAAAACGGTGCCGGACATCTCGCTCAACGCGCTGGCCAACCTCGGCTACGCCGAGGGCGGGTTCCGCCGCCCGGTCTATCCCGGCGAGACCCTGTCCACGGTCTCCGAGGTGATCGGCCTCAAGGAGAGCTCGAACCGCCAGACCGGCGTGGTCTACGTGCGCTCGACCGGCTCGGACGCCGAGGGCGAGACCGTGCTGAGCTATTGCCGCTGGGTGCTGGTGCGCAAGCGCGACCCGGAGGCCGCGATCGCCGAGGAGCACGTGCCGAGCTTCGCCAAGGTCGTCGACCCGGCCGACCTCGCGGGCGCCCTGCCGCCCCTCGACGTCTCGGCCTACGACCTCGACCTCGCCGGCAGCCCGCATCGCTTCTCCGATTACGCGGTGGGCGAGAAGATCGACCACGTCGACGGCATGACGGTGGAGGAGGCCGAGCACCAGATCGCCACGCGCCTCTACCAGAACACGGCCAAGGTGCATTTCGACGCCCTGAGCGGCAAGGAGACCCGCTTCGGCCGCCGCCTGATCTATGGCGGCCACGTCATCTCGCTCGCCCGCGCGCTCAGCTTCAACGGGCTTGCCAACGCCTTCGCCCTCGCCGGCATCAACGCCGGCCGGCATGTGGCGCCGCTGTTTGCCGGCGACACGGTCTACGCCTGGAGCGAGGTGCTCGACACCGCCGAGACCGGCCGCGGCGACGTCGGCCTGCTGCGGCTGCGCACGGTCGCCACCAAGAACCAGCCCTGCGCCGCCCATCCCGGCCGCGAGGGCGACGGCTACCACCCGAGCGTCATCCTCGACCTCGACTACTGGGCCTTCATGCCGAAGTGACGGCCCGCGTAGCGTGCCCGTTGGGGCGCGCCTTGCGGACGTCCGGTCCTCATCCGCCCAGCAGCCCCGCCAGCGCCACGCGCAAGGGGTTGGCGGGGTCTGACAGGAGGCGCACCGCCATCGCGCAGGCGATGGTCACCAGCAGCGGCCTGATCAGCCGGGCGCCGAGGCGAACCGCGAGCATCGAGCCGACCTGGGCGCCGAGATAGGCCCCGACGGCCATCACGATGCCGATCGGCCAGACCACGTGGCCGGCGAGCGCGAACAGACCGAGGCTGCCGAGGTTGCTCGCCGCGTTGGCGAGCTTGGTGTGCGCCGTCGCCTTCACGACGCCGAGGCCCAGAAGCGTGACGAAGCCCACCATGTAGAAGGCGCCGGCACCGGGGCCGAACACGCCGTCGTAGAAGCCGACCGCGGGGGCGAAGCCGAGGGCGAAGGCGGCCGGCGAGAGCCGCGCCCCCGCGTCGTCCTCGCGCATGCGGGCGCCGAAGGCGAAGTACAGCGCGATCCCGACGAGCAGCACGGGAACGCCAGCGTCGAGCACCGGGCGCGGCAACAGTCCGACGGACAGGGCGCCGAAGACCGAGCCCACGGCCGCCGCCACGGCGATCGGCCAGGCCTGGCGCCACACGATCAGCCGACGCCGGGCGAAGGCCAGGGTCGCCGAGCAGGCGCCGACGCTGCCCTGCAGCTTGTTCGTCGCCACGGCGCTCACCGGGTCGAGGCCGGCGAGGATCAGCGCCGGCACGGTGATCAGCCCGCCCCCGCCCGCGATGGCGTCGACGCCGCCCGCGAGCAGGGCCACGCCGAACATCGCGGCCAGCAGGCTCGGATCGAAGCTTCCCACCATGGTCTCCCGCCCTGCCCGAGCAGGACGGCGCCGCCGCGTGCCCGGCGCTTCAGGAGGCGCGGGCGCCGCCCCTGTCAAGCTTGGTGGAAGGTTGATGCCGAGCGTTGCGTCGCTCATGCGCTCCGCGCGAGAGTCCTGGCCGGGCCGGATTCAGCGAGGCGAAGCCCCAAAAGCTCGCCCGGTATCGGCCTGCCGTAGCGGTATCCTTGCGCGTAGCGGCAGCCCATGCCCATCAGCGCCGCCTCCTGCTCGGGCGTCTCGATCCCCTCGGCGATGACGATCAGGTCGAGGCTGCGGCCGATGTCGAGCACCGCCTTCACGATGGTCGCATCGTGGGCGTCGTGGAGCACGTCGCGGACGAAGCCGCGGTCGATCTTCAGCTTGGTGAGCGGGAAGCTCTTGAGGGTCGAGAGCGAGGCGTAGCCGGTGCCGAAGTCGTCGAGCGCGATGCCGACCCCCAGCGCCCGCAGCCGCCGCAGCGGCTCCAGGGTCGCCGGGGCGTCGGCCAGCGCGATCATCTCCGTCACCTCCAGCTCCAGGATCTCCGGCGGCAGCCGGTGCCGGGCCAGCGCCTGGATCACCACCTCGGCCAGGGTCCCGGCGCGGATCTGCGCGTCGAACAGGTTCACCGCGACGCCGATCCGCGGCAGGCCGGCCTTGCGCCACGCCGCGGCCTGGCGGCAGGCCTCGTCGAGGCACCATTGGCCGAAGCGGGTCGCCAGGGTGCTCGCCTCGATCGCCGGCAGGAACTCGGCCGGCGCGAGCAGCCCGCGTGTGGGGTGGTTCCAGCGGATCAGGGCCTCGACGCCCCGCAGGCGTCCGCTCGCGAGCTCGATCTGCGGCTGGTAGTGCAGCGCGACCTCGCCGGCGGCCAAGCCGTCGAGCAGCGCGTCCTGCAGGGCGCGCCGCTCCGTGGCCGCATCGCGCATCGCCGGGGTGAAGGCGCGGTAGCCGCGCGGGCCCGCGTGGCGGGCGCGATCGAGGGCGAGGTCGGCCGCCGCCATCAGCTCGGCGGCGTCGGCGCCGTCGCGGGGACCGTGCGCGGCGCCGATCCGCGCGCCGACATGCAGGACGTGGTGGCCGACGGTGACGGGCTCGGCGAGCGCGGCGAACAAGGCTTCGGCGCAGGCCTCGGTGCCGGCCTCGAGATCCGCCGCGCCGGGCGCGTCCGCAAGCAGGACGGCGAGCTCGTCCTCGCCGAGGCGGGCGAGGAGCGCCCCCGGCGGCAGGCGG
>NZ_VRUT01000046.1:0-30729 GCF_008039465.1 Methylobacterium sp. WL120
TTTCCGGGCGCTGCATCCGCAGCACCAGCTCGATCAGCTCCTCGCGGCTCAGCCGCTCAAGATCGCTTCGGCCCATCCCACGAGGGAATCAGCGAAACCCGACCCGCGCAAGGGGGTGGGTAATTACCGTTGTTGTTCGAGATGTAGGCCGAGACGAGGTCGGCAGTGAGTTCGATGAAATCGGTCGAAGAAGCGTCAAATTGGTCTTCCAAGGCTGTCCCCTTTTGAATCAGAGAAGGCATCGATCCACATACAAAGAGAGATCGTCAAGGTACATCAGACGGTAATACACCGCCGGATGCTGTCACCTATCCAATGCCAGAGGGCTTTCATCCTTCAATCAACCTACGGGCCAACCGGCCTGCGCGGCATGCCCGGGGGCGGCCGAGCACCACGTTGCGCCGCCGCGCCTGCGCCTCTATCCCCGCCGGCCCACCACCGGCTAGACCCATGGCATCACCAGCATCGATCCGACCCGCACCATCCGACGTCCACGCGTGGCGCGATGCGCTTGAAGCAATGAAGCCGACCACGTCCCCCTGCCCGGGAATGACGGGACCACGGTGGGAGAAGTTGCGCGAGGCAGCGATCGCCTTCCTCGACAAGTTCGGCGACAAGGCCGCGGCGCTCGACTGGACGACACTGGAACTGTTCGGCGTGCATCTGACCGCCGGCTTCATCCGCGTCGACTACTGCGGCGCCCTAATGATCAGCGGCGAGCGTGTCCAAGCGATCGAGAGCGAAAAGATCCGGTTCGGGATGACGACATACTACCGGAACTTGCCTGGGCGCCCTGTCGGTGTGCCGGTTTGGGAAGTCGGGCGGTAGGCGGCGCTTTACCGCTGCGGCCTACACTACCCTGTCCAGCACCAAGAAAACTAGCAGTAGGCTTACGCCAACGTCAAAACTTTAACTTCCTCGATCGCCGACAATCACAGTCCTGCAACGGGCACCAGCTGCATTCGAGTCCTGACCAGCGCACCTCAGACCAAGCATACCTTGCCAGATTGCGGCAACGCGCGGCGGCCTGAACCCGATAGGATTTCCACTTAGACCCCGTTTCATAAGGGGTGCGCGAGCCGTCTGACGAGGATCATAGCGGCCGCCAAGACAAAGAAGGCGAGCGCCGAGGACGGGGTCGCCTCGTAGTCGCGGGCGAGCCTGCGGCATCGGGCGATCCAACTGAGCGTCCGCTCAATGACCCAGCGGCGGGGCTGGACGGCAAAGCCCTTCTGTCCCTTGTCCGGTCGGACGATCTCGACGGTGATGGCGGTGGCGTCGCCGACGCGCTCGCCCTGATAGGCTTGATCGGCAAAGCAGTGAGCCAGGAATGGCCAAAGGCGGCGCGAGGCCTGCAGCAGAGCGACCCCGCCGTGGCTGTCGTGCCGATCGGCCGTCGAGACGGTGGCCAGGAGCAGACGGCCATCCATATCGGTGAGCGCATGGCGCTTGCGGCCGACCACGCGCCGGGCCGGGTCGTAGCCGCGCTCCCCCTTGACGCCGACGCCGCCCGAGCGCGCCGCCTGCGCATCGAGGATGGCGCCGGTCGGGCTGGCCTCGCGCCCGGCGCGCGCACGGTCGGCCATGGCGAGGGCGTGGACGAGGCGCTCGAACACACCGGCCTTCGACAGGCGCAAGAACCAGCGGTGAATGGTGGACCAGGGCGGGAAGTCCAACGGCAGATGCCGCCACGCGCAGCCGGTGCGCAGGACGTACTGGATGCCGTCCAGGATTGCCCGCAACGGCCAGCGCCAGGGACGACCCGCGCGCGACGGCTCAGGCAGGAGCGGGGCGATCAGCGCCCACTCCGTGTCGGTCACGCTGCTTGCGTAGGGCAGGCTCTCGCGCGCAAGCTCGGCACGGGCGGCGGGTGTCCACATCGGTGTTCCAGGATGAGCGTCAGACACTCTCCCAACGCTGACGATGCTCGCCGCTCACCCCAAACAGCGATCCGCGACTGCCCCTTATGAAACGGGGTCTTATACAAACCCAAGTCGTCTTTCAGAAAAACCAAAACCCTCCTCGGTGTACCATGATTAATTCACAAAAGGCAAAAGCTAATATTAATAGATTGTTACGAATGCTGTATAAGCATATCAATATGGATCAATATCTTGCGTTAAATAATGACGTATATTTAGCTGGAATGCACCCACTGCATCATATAATTAAACATGCTTGGTCCGAAAACAGAAAGATATCGCCCAACACAAACATGATCAATTTCTTGGCTGCCAATCCATTGATCTTCGACAATATCAGATCAATTAATGATAGCATGCACATGATGTACGTCGATGAAATTTTTATCCGAGATAATGCCTACCGGCATGGGAATGACGTTCGATTTATCGGATATTTTGAATCTAAGCTAGGCTTAGGCATTGCAGCCAAAAACACCATAGATTGCTATCGGCTGATTTCCAATAAGTTTTCAATTTATCCATATAATAACGCCGCGCTCAATAGATTTGAATCTAAATATCTACCGGAAAAATACAATACACATAGCCACCACAAAATAAATGTTTTCGAGCTCGGTCTAGACAATATCGAACATGCACTTGAAAATGTCAGCAAAACATCGAGCAGAAAAATGTACAATGTACTGAAGTTATATTGGGAACTTTCAGAGATCCCAGAGGAAAAGATCGAAGCTTTGACTAAGTACGACGAAATATGGGTGCCGTCGAAATTCATCTATGATGCAGTTGTGAAAATTTATAACAAAAAAGTATTTATCATACCGCCATTCGTTGACATAGAGCGACAGAAACATTTCAAAAGAAACCATTTTCGAATGAGTAAGGACCTATTTTATTTCTTGTTTTCGTTTGATTATAACTCCTCGATCCATCGGAAAAATCCCCTTGCTGTTATAAAGGCTTTCCGATCTGCTTTCCCTGACAACCAGTCCGTCAGACTAATTCTAAAATCAAACAATCCAAAGGACGCCGCTATCGATTCAGATTTTGTTGAAAGCCTAAAATCATTCGACAATCGGATTATATTTATTGAGGATTACCTTGACCGAAGCTCAATGCTATCCCTTATAAAATGTTGCGACTGCTATGTTTCTTTGCACAGATCAGAGGGGTACGGCATGGGTATGGCAGAAGCAATTTGTCTTGGTCGGAAAGTAGTGGCGACTAATTATTCCGGAAATGTTGATTTCATAAACAATAGCAATACTTTTGCCGTTGATTACCGATTGATCAGTATAAATGACGGAGAATATTTATTGTCTCAAGGAAAGCATTGGGCAAATCCAATCCACGACAGTGCAGTAAAGCAACTAAGGCTGGCGTACAACGATAAAGCCAATCTGTTTGATAAATTAACGCAAAGAAAAAAATTATATCGAACCGAAATACCAACTAAGGCGGCCATCGCAAAAATGATTCATAAGCGCATCGTCGCCATAAAATCTGACAATGATTTTGTTTGATTGTTGGCAAAGATCCATTTCATAACGGACTGGGCAGCGTAGCTTTTGGGTGAGCGGCGGGCATCGTGGGTGTTGGGAGAGTGTCTGACGCTCGCCCAGGAACCCCGATGTGGACGCACACCGATCTGCGATCGCCCCACCGCCCGCGCCGAGCTTGCGCGCGCGAGCGGGCTGTTCCCCTTCTTGACTCGCTGCTTTGAACCGAGCTTATCGAGACGAGCGCGTTGACGCTGCCACAAACATCACGGTCGAGATCGTCGTACCCAAGGAAGGCCAGAAGGGCTTTGCGGTTTTGCCTAGGCAGTGGAACATCAAGAGAACCTGCAGTTGGATCGCCCGCTGCCGCAGGCTGGCTCGCGACCACGAGGCTACCCATCCTCGGCGCTCATCATCTTCGTCCTCGTCGCAGCCATGATACTCGTCAGACGGATCGCCCGAGCCATATGAAACAGGGTCTTAGCAACAATTTTACTTGAAGCTTACGCCTTTCGGCCGGACCGTTTTATGTTAATACTAAAGTATGACGCGGAAATCTCAAGATCGGGCAATTCAACGCGGCCTCCCAAAAACGGTGGGCAGAGGTATGCTTGTTGGAGTACGCTTCCACGATGCGCAGCTAGCTCCGCTTGATGCTTGGATCGCAGACCATCCAGATCCGAAACCATCACGACCGGCGGTAATTCGCGAGGCTGTAGCCGAACATCTTAGAGCGAAAGGATACTCAAAATGACGATTGCGCTGAATTGCGAGCGCGCCGCCCATGCGGTTATCAAGAACGTCTGCGCATTTTGATCTATGCACTCGACGTTTCCGACTCACCCTCACAAGGAGCAAACGAGCATCACGCGGTTAGTGGAGACGATCCACCTGTAGATCGGTAGTGGTTCTACGAATGTGATCGTTAAGGCTGCCAACGAAGCCTTGTCGACCAGGGAACAGCCACGAACGCCGAAGCCTGTTCGATTTTGCCGGATCACATGGCTATGTCTGCGCCGACCTTCTGCGAAATTTTATCAAGGCGGATACAGTCTGGAATACGTTGTTGATTTTGCCGTCTTAGATTTTTTCCTAGTGCAGAGACGCAGGCAGAACGTACCCATCAGCACGAAATTTCCGCTGCAACGGCAGATACCTAAAGAAACGCCTTTGCAACGTCCGTCCGCGTCAGTGCATAAGTTCCGCGCGAACCTAAAATCGAATGGGCGAATGCTTTCAAGCTGCCATAGCAGAGACAGTATGCCCATGAAGCGAAGCCAGACTGATTCACTACCTCAATCGCTCTCAGCTAGGGCATGCATAAAACTATATGGTCCTTAAATTTAGATTTTTTCCAGAATTGGTGCTCAGACCGACATTGACCAACCCGCTGTAGAGTTTGAGCTCGGTTAACGGTGTGTTAATTTAGATACACCGAAGAAAAAGTACTTATCGTTCTCGAAAAAATATCATGCGTTAAAGAAGCCGAGCCCGCTCACTGTAGCTTCCTATTTGGGGTATGTTCATAGATCGGGAGCGGACCATGGGCGAGAACGTTCAGACCGAAGCACAGTCTGGCACCGAAGGAATTGTTCTCAACAAAGCTGATCTTGGGACCTGCCGGAGAGCCTTCATTCAGGCACTTGGACTTGGCGCCGTAGGAGCGGCCATACTCGGAGCCGCTGATCCAGACTCTGCAATGGCGCAAGGTGCGCCAGCGGACATTACCGACATTGACATCGTTCAGTTCGCGCTCAACTTTGAGTATCTTGGTGCGGAGTACTATCTGCGCGCAGTCAATGGCGCAGGCCTCAAAGCTGGTGATATCGATGGCGTTGGGGGCGTCGGAACCGTCAACGGCGGCAAGCAAGTACCCTTCGCAGATTCTTTCATCCGCAAATTCGCTTTCGAGCTGGCCGCCGATGAAGAAGCCCATGTTCGGACACTCCGCGCCGCGCTACCGGATGCTAGCCGAATTGGCCGGCCGCAGCTCGATCTCGATTTCGCATTCACCTTCGCGGCTCGCTCGGCCGGGCTCGTTGGGCCGAACGACCGTTTCGACGTTTACGCTAGCGACGACACCTTCCTCCTGGGGGCCTTCCTGCTTGAGGATGTCTGCGTCACGGCCCTGATCGGCGGTGCGCCGTTCATTAAGGACAAGAGTGTCCTTATGACGGCTTCCGGCTTCCTGGGCACCGAAGGGTATCAGGCGGGCGCGATCCGCACGCTTCTCTACTCCCGCGGTTTGATCACGCAGGCGAACGCGATCTCGAACGCACGCGATGCCCTCGACGGCAACACTGATCTCGATCAAGGCATCAGTGGAGATCAGTCATCGACGCCCGGCTTTTCTCAGACCGATGCTAATCTTGTTCCCGCCGATCGCAACAGCCTCGCTTTCGGACGGACGTTCGGTCAGGTCCTTAATATCGCATATCTTAACACTACGCAGAGCCCCGGTGGTTTCTTCCCGCAGGGCCTACGAGGTCGTCTGCGGTAATCTTGACCAATCCAAATAATAACAGGCCGTAGATCAACACTGTCGAGCTCTGCCATCAAACGACGCCACGGCATCTGAGTCACGCGAGGCAAGCTCGCGTGGCTTTGCTAGGGCTGTACCATACGCCTGAATTTGACGGCGGTGGAAGAGCGCTCGGTCCTACTACAGGCGCGAGGTGTGATTGCCGACAGCTGTAGGAACGATGTGGTCGGTCGCTAGCTTCGCCATCGTCAGTGCCTGCTACGTTGGACCGCTTCCATGCACATATGGCGACAGTAGCGGTCGCGTCTGGGCGAGCATGGGCGACTTAATGCAGGATCTTGATCTTGAGATCCGTGTGCCTTTGCGCGCATCGCGGGCGCATCAGCGGAGGCCTCCTGACTCCTGGCCCAGCGACCAAACCGGACGAACGATCCACATGGACATCAGATCTGACAAGTAGGTTTTAAGATGCTGTGGTTTAGGCATTGAGCATCGAGGACTTGGCGTACCTAGGCGCGCCCTCTACCCACCGCATTCATCGCTAAGAAGAAACTTGAGCGACGCTCTTTTCGTAGCGACTAGAAATGGCAGCTGCGGAGAACGGATCCTTGACTAAGCCGCATTACATCGTCCGACGTAGCCGGTCCGGCCGGTTCAACTTTGTTCTGATCACCGAAGCCGGGCGCTTCACGGGGTGCGTCTATGTCCGAAGCGAAGGTGAGTCCAGCGCTGAGATTAACCGGCACGCTAGTGACAAAATTCGTGCCCTCGCCAAGAGTTTCGGTGAGGCTACCGCGTCACCTTGATGGCGGAGGATGGGCTGATGAGTGAGACGGAGGCGGACGAGCCGCCGCTCCCTCCTCTACGCATTAATTCATAAGCCCTACATAATATCGCGGTATTATGCTGCGTAGGCGAGTTGCCAAAGGCATAGTGCAGATACTATCCGGCCCGCGCTTGCGCACATTGTAAAGCGTTCTCGGACGGACGAAGCCTTCGCTGGCTCAAAACTGGATCGTGCCATCTGGAAGTGTCACCACGACACGCGGCTTAATCAGTCGAATGTCCCAAAGAGTAGCTTCCGCGTAGCGAATGATCCGCGTCCCGTCGCTTGCAATGGGATGAAGATAGCAATGATCGAGCGCCAGAACCAAGCTCGGCATGCTGGCGCCACGCGAAGGATCGGCATTAAAAGTGTACTGCACGACATCCTGAAAGCCAGTTGGGACCCGTGCCAGCACGGCGATGAATTGATCGACCGCGTCGAAATCTAGGCCGAGGGATAGTCTCAGCTGCTTAATCGGCTCCGCTGCCGGATGGTCGGATGTCGTTCGAAGCAGCGTTAGCTCGAAGTGCGTTTGCCCGCTTTTTGGCATCTCCCAATGATGGGCCGTCGGAATTCCGAACAGCGGGGGGATCGTCCGTGGCAAATGCTTTGAATGATCGGCAATGCGAAGTTCGGGCCGGCCGTTTTCGCGATAGTGTAGTAGCGGGTTGACCTTGCTGGCCACCACGTCCGGATAGCGTCCAAGATAGCTGTACGTGCTAAAATGCGGATGCGGATCGAGACCTTTTGCAGCACCGACCTTGAGGTAGTGCCGCAAGGGATTTTGCCGGGCTCTCGTCTGAAGCCGATAGAATGCAGTGTCGAAGTCAGCGTTCGGGTCGTAACCCCGGCGCCAACCAATCAGGCTGTAATGCAGGTAGGGATCGAGGGCGGAGGCTGCCGCATCAGGATAGCTGCGCAAGTAGTAGGCACTGTCGAACAACTTCGGCACCCGGCCAAAAACGAAGCGGCGCAGGATGCCGGTGAGCCTGCGGCCGAGGCGCGGTGCGGCAGTGTCGATCATGAGGGAATCGGTCGTGCGCGGGTCGGTCATGCGAAAGTCGAGGCCTCGCAGATCCGGCGCAGATGTTCGCGGTAGGTCTCCGGCGCGCATTCCGAGCGAATGCGTGCCAGTCCCGAGGACTGTACGCGTCGCCATAGGTCGGCGGTCTCGTGGAGGCGCACAAGCCCCTCGGCGAAGGCCTCCGGATCTAGCCAGTCGCAGCTCTCGAAGCCGACGCCTTCCTCCCAGCCGATCTGCGCGGCTAGGATCGGCGTGACGAAGCAGGGAAGTCCGTGCCGCACCGCTTCGTGCACCTTGTGCGGGATACCGGCGGCGAAGCGTGTCGGAGCGAGGCAGACGCGGGCTGCATCGAAGAACGGTCCCGCCTCGGGCACCCGGCCCATCACCATGACGCCGGGCCTCGTGTAGCGGGCGCGGATGGCGGGCGCGATGGTGCCGACGATCCGCAGCGTCGTGTCGGGCATTCGCGCCCGCAGGCGAGGCCAAACCGCTTCGAAAAACCAATCTAGCGAATCGACGTTCGGCTGCTCGTCTTGCTCCAATGCGCCGATGAACAGAAAACCAGCTCGATCGGCAAATTGTGGGCTCGAGGCCTCTGGCAGCGCCATGGCATGACCGAGGACCGTCGCGTTGACGCGAGCGTAGTTCGCGAGCAGCCGCGCCTCCGCCTCTGAGACGCAGACTACCTGATCGGCAATCGCATAATATCGCGTCTCGGAAATTGCATCCCTCGCAAGATCGGCCGCGGTGCCGCAGCCCTGCTCCATCACGGCGCCGACGAAGGCGCGGGAGGCGAAAAGGGCTTCGGAATCGAACACGACGCGGGATTTGACGAATGCGCGCGGGCTCAATCCGACATCGAGCAGAAGCTGCATCACAAGGGCGATGTTGTGCGGCCGGCTGACCCAGAGGACGTCGAAATAGCCCGGGCGCTCGCCGATTAGCCGGGCGAGGCCGTCGCGTCCCTCGGAGGCAAGGATTTCGACCCGCTGGTCGATGTCACGGCAGCGCTGGGCCTGCTCCGCATCCGCCCGGTAGATCGGATAGAGCGTCACGCCGTAGCCGAGTTCGGCCATCGTATTTACGATGTGGTTGGCGCGCGGATAGCCAGCGCCCATGTCGAGATGCGGAACGGTGTCGTCGATGAACAGAACACGCAACGCCCATGGGTCATGGTCGCGGGCGGCAATACCCGTGTGCTGCGGCCCCTGGCGGAATAGCCAGTTGCGATGCCGCTCCAGAAACAGCGCCCGGTTACGGTCGAGCAGCACCTCCACATCGGCGCGCTTGGCGCTGGTGGCGTTTTCGAAATGCACCGCGCTGGCACGCGCTTGGTAGATCACGCGCCGCCCAGCCTGATGGCAGCGCACGCAGAGGTCGGTATCTTCAAAATAGGCCGGCGCGTAGGCATCGTCGAAGCCGCCGAGCGTCCGGAACAACGCCTGCTCGATCATCATCACGGCGCCGGAGACATATCCCACATCGCGGGTGAAGCCGGCTTCCGGTGCGAACGGGTCGGGTATCCCACGAAGATAGGGGTAGGTGATCTGCGCATCCTCTTGGAAGTTGGCGCCCGCCTCCTGCAGGATGCCGCCGGGGAACACGAGGCGCGCCCCGACAATCCCGATATGGTCGAGATCAGTGAAGGTCTGCGCCATAGCCCGCACTGCGCCCGGCATCAGGTCGACGTCGGGGTTGAGGAACAGAATAAAACGGCCGTGCGCGCGTGCCGCGCCGTCGTTGCAAGCTGGCCCGAACCCGGCATTCGCCGCGTTTCGGATGAGCGTCGCACCATCGATCCGGTCGAACAGGGCACCGGTCTCGGGCATCGATGCGTTGTCGACGACGATCACCTCGAACGGCACGCCCGCAAGCCCCTGCTGCGCCGCGAGGCGCCACAGGGTGAGCGCGAGGATATGCCGGGCATTCAACGAAACAATGACGATCGAAACGAGCGGTGCCTCTTCCTGCCGAAAGGTGATCCGCACGTCGTTGAGAAAAAGGGCGTCCCAGACCAGGCGCGCTTCGGCGATTACCACCCGGCGCCCGACGTCGGCATCGACGGCATCGAAGGACTCGGCCACGATGGTTTCGCTCTTGGCTGCGTCACCCTTGGACACGTCGCTTTCGACGCCGCCTTCCTCGACGACACCATCCTTGCCGGCGGGGCTATCGAGCAGATCGGTCTCGAGCATGTCGCTCATGGCTGGATACTCCCGCGGGGAAGTGCGATTGCGATCCGGCCGATCAGATCGTCTGTGAGGAACAGCACCGTCCCGTTCGGGGCGATTGGAGCCAGTCCGATGCCCGACACGCTGACCACCGCGGGTACCGGTGTCAGTTCTGGGCGCTGCGTGTCGAAGGCGAAACCGGGCGGCGAGCCAAGCGGTGAGATCCTGTCGAGCGTAAGCTCGTGCGCGCGGCCCCCATTGGGCTCGACCAAGAAAGCGACAACCGCACGAACACCGGTGAGCAGGTGGCTAGGCAGGACAAGCGCTAGGGCAAACCCGTTCGCGCTAGCGCCGACGCACCGTGCCGTGGTCGTCCAATCGGGCCGGACGTCGCGGAACGCACAAGCGGCGGCTTCGCGGATCACACGCGGCAGGCGTTTCCCGCGGACCCATTCCGGCGACAACGCCACGGCGACGGGACCGAGCGATGGCGTCGTTTCCGGTGCCGGCGTGGATCCGGCAAACCAGCGGCGGCGCTCCGGCGCGTACCTAATCGCGCGTGCCGCCTCCTCGCCTAAGCGCTCGGTCGCCAGCAGCAGTCCGTAGGCCGGATCGTCCCGAAGCGCGGAGTTTGCCGAGCGGACACCGATCGGCCAGGACTGCGCCATCGGCTCAACGAATGCGGCGGTCGACGCGACGGCAACGGGTTGCTTGCGGCTCGCAGCGTGGATTACGTCGGCGAGTTCGGCCTCGGCCTGCTGCGAAATCGCGTTGAAGCGCGCAAACAGTTTGGCGCAAGCCTCTGTCAACGCTGCGAGCGCGGTGGGATCCAATCGCAGCGCCAGGATCGCCGCCTTAACTGCGGCGACGTCTGCGCAACGATGGGCCGACGCCTCGGCACCGAACCCCTCGAAGCCGATCGCGGTGCCGACAACGGGCACGCCGTAGGACAAGGCCTCGGCGACTTTCATCTTGAGGCCGCTGCCCATCAGCATCGGCGCCACGATCACGTCGGTCTCCGCGTAGAACGTTGCGAGATCGTCGACGTAGCCGAGCAGCATCACTCCTGGCAGGTCGAGGCCGCCGAGCGCGTGGCAGATCTCGCCGGCGATCCGCAATTCCGGCTTGTCCGGCGTCCAGCCCGCGGCCCATGCGTGAGCGAACTTGCTGATTGAGAACAGGTTGGGATCGTTGCCGTGCCCAACGAAGCCGATCCGTACGATCGCGCGCGGCGCCGAGAACGGTGCGCGGACCGGAAATACCGGCGGCAGCAGCAGTACCCGCCGATCGGTCAACCCTGCGAAGTAAGCCGCCTCCTCTGATTGGATCGCCAGCACCACGTCGGCGCGGTCGAGCGCAGCCGCCTCGCTCTCTCGGTCGGTGTAGTAGAAATTTGGCTCAGCTCGAAACGGACGGTACTGCAGCTGCCGGTCGGCGAAGCGGTCATGCGTGTCGATGAGCTTGAGCATGTCCTGCGCGTAATCGAGGCAGCGCGACAGGAACACGTAGTTAACGAGGATCGCCACAGTGTCGGGGTGTTCCGCGGCATACCACGCCACGAACCGGTCGAGCGCTGCCGAGCCCCATTCGTCGATCCCGAAAGTTAGGGAGCGCGTCTTCAGCGGGATCGTCTCGTTCGCTTCGATCAGGAACGTGCGCTGGAAGTCCGCCTGCATCGCCGCGAGATCGGTTGGCGGGTGCTGGCCGAAGCGGCGGTAGACCTGATCCTCGTGAGCGAAGTAGGCGAAGTCGACGGCAAAGCCCGCGCGTTGAAGCGTTGAGCAGGTGAGCGCCAGCCGTTTGCGGTTGCCGGCGCTGGCTGGCGCGGCCGGCATCGGCGCGACCACGAGAACCGTGGCGATCGGCGCTAGAGTGGACGACGGGGTCTCAGCCCTCATTTGGCAGCCGCGCTCAGTCGCGCCGCGGCGAAGCCGCCATTTGCGATCAAAAAGGCACGCTCGGGTTGCCCAACCGCCGGTCCCCAGAGAGGATCAAGTTCGAGATCCATCCGCGACGCCGGCGAGAACGTCATGCGCGCCGTCGCTACGCGTGCGCAACGAAGTCCGGGCCCGGAATCGAACAAGACGTAGTTCGGCACCTCCGTGCCCGAGATGCTGCAGGCCCGCGGATCGTCGACGAGCGTAACCACCGGCCCGTCCTTCGGCACCGGAAGGTCGCGAATAGCCGGCGCCAACAGAGTGATCGGGTCGGCCAGGGCCGCGGCATTCCGAGGCGTCATCGACGAGAGCACGGCTCTGGCCATCACGGCGGCGTCGCCGAGTGACAGCATCCCCGCCGGTTCGGCCGGACCGGTCGCAAGGGTAATGGAATGGAAGTGGGTGGCGACGACGAGACGTGTCCCGCGTGCAAGCACCGTCTCCGCAGCGTCGCCTCGCGTGCGCAGCAGCAGTAAGCCGGTCGGCCGCCTCTCCCGCGCGGTCATGCCGGCGAACGCCCAGGTCTCGAGCGTGACGTCGCCGGGCGCGACGACCTCGAGCGGAATCGGCATTGAGGTCGGCAGGCGAAAGCTGCAGAGCACCCAATCGGCTCCAAGGCGGAAGATGCGGGCGTTGTACCGGGTGGACGGGCCTTTACGGTCGAACGACGCGGTCATCCGTTGTCCTCATCAAACGATCGCATCGTTAGAATTCGCGTTTCGAACGCATGACGCCCGCGGCGCCGGCTCCGCCCCCGGAGGATGAGCGTGGTACGGGAGCGCCAGTGCGTGCGCAACCCGGATGAAGCCACGGCCTGCAGTGAAGATGTCGCTTTCCGAAGAGCTTGGTCATGAGATTGTATCATCGATGTCGCTAAGCTGACACAGCCAATGGTTTTGGCGCGATTTCTAACCTTGATCTGGTCGTAAGACGGACAATCCGTGTAGGCTCCGACCGATTGAGGCGCCCGGCGCACGGGCGACCCGCTGGATCGGAAGAGGACGTATGCAGATCGACGCTCCCGCCGTTGCCATCCAGGGCGAAACCCTGGCAGAGTTCCTTCGCCGTCGGCGCGGGGTCGCGACGGTACCGGCACAGCCGCGCGCCAACGGCGGCGCGGCGGAAGCGATCTGGCGGGGCGGGACGGTCTCGGCGGTCGACCTCGCGGATGCGGTCGCGGTCTTTCACGGGGTCCCGCGGGCCGACCGCCACGCGATCGCCGGACTTCCCCATGCCCTCGACGCCCTGTCCCGCGACTTCCTGCGCGAGGCCTACCTGTATCCGGTCATGCGCGACGGGCACCCGCTGCTGGTGACCGCGGACCCCGGCCATCTCGAACCGATCCGCGCGGTCGCCCTCGCGCTTGGCCGGGCGGTGCCGCTGGCAGTGCTTTCGTTCGAAGAAATCGAGGAGCTGTTCGAGCGCAGTCGCCCCGCCGACGCGCCACGCGACGAGGTCGAGAGGGAGACTGGGACCGACTACGCCCTTTCCGATGACATCGAGACCCTGCAGGATCTCGCCCGCGGCGCCCCGATAGTGCGCGTCATCGACGGGATGCTAGAGCGTGCGATCCAGGCGGGCGCCACCGACATTCACATCGAGACCGGACGCGAGGAATTGAAGGTCCGGTTTCGCGTAGACGGTCACTTGCGGGCGCAGCAGACGATGCCGCGTCACATGGCAGCCGCGGTGATTTCGCGGGTGAAGATTCTCGCCGGCCTCGACATCGCCGAACGCCGCCTGCCGCAGGACGGGCGCACCAACGTCAAGGTCGGCAATACCGAGGCGGATCTGCGCGTCGCGATAATGCCGACGCTCTACGGCGAGACGGCAGTGCTCCGCATTCTACTGAAGGACACGCGGCTACTCGACTTCAAGCGCGTTGGCCTGTCAGACCGCGACCGCGACGCGGTGGTCAGGCTGCTCGCTGAGCCACACGGCATCATCATTGTCACCGGCCCCACCGGCAGCGGCAAAACTACGACGCTCGCCACCGCAATCTCTCTGCTGAACGATCCCGCGCGCAAGATCGTCACCGTCGAGGACCCGGTGGAGTACCAGCTCCCCGGAATCCATCAGACCCAAATCAAGCCGGCAATCGGCCTCACCTTTGCCACTGCTCTGCGATCGTTCCTGCGCCACGACCCAGATGTGATCATGGTCGGCGAGATGCGGGACCGCGAGACCGCGGCGATCGGCATCCAGGCCGCTCTTACCGGCCACCTCGTGCTGACGACACTGCACACCAACAGCGCGGTCGACGCGGTGGTGCGCCTCGTTGATATGGGCGTCGAGCCGTATCTCATCGCGTCGAGCCTGCGCGGGGTGATAGGCCAGCGGCTGGTTCGTCGCTTGTGCGAGCGCTGCCGGGTTCCAGATCCAAAGGGCCTCACGGTCGCTCGCGACCTCCGCGCCCGCCGTGGCGGCCCTGAGGCGACGGGCCACAACTTCTACGCAGCGACCGGCTGTGCCCATTGCAACGAGAGCGGCTTTCGCGGACGCATCGGGGTGTTCGAGGCACTCACTGTCGGCGACGACTTGTGTGACCTCATCCGCGGCCAGCCCGATCCCCGCATTCTGCTCCAGGCGGCACGGGCGGTCGGCATGACCACGATGCTCGATGATGGGATCGAGAAGGCGAGCCACGGGCTCACCTCTCTCGACGAGGTTATGCGGATTTCGGGATGACGCTCTCTACTGGAATGATGCCTGCCACGATCCGGCCCGCAGCGACCGCGGTGCAGACGATTGGTGCAGCCCTGCTCGACTCCTTTGTTGCGACCCTCCGGCCACTCATTGCCCGCTTCTCGACGAGCGTGAGCCACGTCGTCGTGATCGCGCCGGATGGACTCATGCTCCACAGCCTGCGGAAAGATTGCCTCGGCCCACCGCTGCATCTGGCCGACGACGTACGCGCGCCGGAGGCGTTCCACGCGGGCGCGGTGCAGTTGCGACTGCCGCCGGAGGTGTTCCTGATGCGCTCGCTGCGCCTTCCCGATGCCGGGCGGAGTTATCTTCAGCCGATCATCGCGCACCGCTTAGAGCGCCTGACGCCCTGGCGGGCGGACCACGTTCTCTATGCCTACAGCGTCGTCGAAGGCGTCTCAGAGGATGGCACGATCGGTGTCGATCTGCTCGCGACATCCGTCGATCTCGTGGCGCCGTTCCTGGCACGCCTCGCAGGTGCGGGGCTCACAGCGACGGCGCTGGGCAGTGCTGCGGAACCGCTCGACGCGCCGCTACGCTTCGACCTCTACAAGGGGCGTACGCAGGCTGCCGACGGCCGCCTTCGGGCACGTATCGGCCGCGGCTTCGCGATCCTACTCGGCGGGCTCGCGACTACCTGCCTGTTCTCAGCGATCGTAGCAGCTTCGGCCACGTCGGACGCAGAGGATGTCCAGCAGCGGCTCTCGGCGCTACGCACGAAGCTCGCGCTGCGCGGCGGGTCTGGTACATCACGCGAACGCGCCCTGATAGAGGGCAAGCGCGTCGATACCGCGGCGATCGTGCTCATCGATAAGCTGAGCCACGCCTTGCCCGACGACACGGTACTGCGCGAACTCGACATCGAACCGACCCGGATTCGCCTCGTGGGCCGCTCTGTCGATGCGCCGGCGCTGATCGCACGCCTCGAAGTGGATGCCGGCTTGAAGAACCCGCGTTTCGCCGCGCCGGTGATCCGCGATGCCGACAAGCGGGACGCCTTCGATCTGGTAGCGATACGCGGCGACGTGCCGGACGCGGCGCGATGACGCTCGTGGAAGCCCGTGACGCCCGCTGGTTCGGGCCGCTCGCCGTTGCGCTATGCGTTGGCATACCGCTACTGTTGCTCGCAATCACGATCACCAACCTCGCGCGCTGGTCGGCGGCCAATGCAGAGGTAAATACCGCTGTCGGCCATCTCGCCCAGGTCGAGTCGAGGATCCGGGCGGAAGCCGGTCGTCCAGTGCCGACGCGCGGTGACCTTTCGGCCCTTTATCTGACGGCTGAAACGGGGAGCCTCGCCCGCGCAGAACTGCAGCAGCGTCTCGCCGGCCTCGTCGAACGCGCTGGCGGCCGGCTGATTGAGGTTCGCGGCGACGAAGCACCCGACGCCGCGCCTCAGCGCAGCATCCAGCTTCGCCTCAGCCTCGACATCGGCAACGAAGGGCTGTTCGATCTGCTCAAAGCGGTCGAGACCGGCCTGCCGCTGCTGACGGTCGAGGCCGTGAACATCCGCCCGGTGTCGGGGCGTAGCACGGGGGGCGAGGAAGCTAATCCGGCCCTACGCGTCGCACTCGCGATACGCGGCTACCGCCGCGAGAGCACGCAATGATCCGCCCGTATCGTCATGCCCGACGCCGCGGCAGCGCCGCCGGCGTCGTTCCAGTTCTCGTTCTTCTCGAATTGGCGATCGTGCCGACGTCGGCTCAAGTTGCGAACGACCGCCCGCTACCAAGCCCAGCGCAGAACCTAAACCCGCTGAGCACGCTCGATCCCGGGACGCTCGATGCCTTCAAGGGACGGCCGCTCTTCGCGCCGTCGCGCCGCCCACCGCCACCGCGACAGGTTTTTACCGCTCCACCGGCGCCAGCGGCGGTCGAAGCTCCGCCGCCGGATCTGCGCCTCGTCGGCGTCGTCGCCGGTGTGGACAAAGCCGTCGCGATCCTGCGCCGTCCAACGGGCGGTTCCTCGCTCAGCCTCAAACTCGGGGACTCGGTCGAAACATGGCGTGTCCAGGCTATCGGCCCCGATCGCGTCACGCTTCGTGACGGGACGCGCGAGACCACGTACCGGCTCTTTAGCGTGGGCGCATCAAGCCCTCCGGGTGTGCGTCCAGGCGGTCCTCCGCCGATCGGCATTCAACCAGGGCGATGACCCAACTTGGTGCTCGGCGGCGCCAAATGGGTACCGCCGGCTGCTATCGGCGAAGGATTGCCCCGCGATTTTCACTGATGGCGGGTGTGAGGCCCGCCTGACTGCCTAGGACTCAACCGTGATTGGCATCTTAGAGCATCGCCACACCTTCAAGCCACGCGGCAATCTCACGATATGATCGCGCTGAGGGGATTGCAGATGGCCTGCCCACACTTGCTCAATTTTGTATCGTCCACGCCGGGCATGATCGGGCCTGCGATCCCCGCGAACGTTTCGGCGAGGTGGCGTATTCGATCGCGCGCGTCGCTCTCGATGTCGGCGCGGGTTCTACCTGCGGTCGATACGACAACCGAACCCGTGATCCGGCCCGCCTCGCTTATGAGCGTGAAGTTGAACCTGCCCATGCGGCTGCGCCGCACGACGTAGTGGACCTTCGACATCGCCCGCCTCCGGCAAAATGTTTCTGAAGGTGCCTACGGTGTGAGGTGTGCTCAAGTTTCGAGGAAGCGTCTCGATTCGGGCCGACGATCCGAGGGGTCGCTTGCGTATGCTGAAGATCGAGATCGGCGCTCGGCAGAAGCCGCACCGAGCCGACCGCGAGAGCGATGAAGATAGGCCCGCGCCGACCGCCGAATGGTCAGCCTCTATAGAGACCGCATTCGGCGACCCACGTTTCACCCCGTCGGAGAGCAATGCCTTGCCCTCCGACGACGATACCTGTGCGTCGACTAGCGCAGGGTTCCGTTGAGGCCGCCGGGGAAGAAGCCGCCCGGGCTCTGGGTGGTGTTGAGGTAGACGATGTTCAGCACCTGGCCGGGGGTGCGGGCGAACACAAGGCCCTGGGCGTTAGTCGGAACGAGGTTGGCATCAGAGAACTGGAAGCCTGGGGTCGCAGACTGGGTTCCGCTAATGCCCTGGTCGAGATCGGTGTTACCGTCGAGCGAGTCGCGAGCATTTGAGATCGCGTCCGCCTGATTGATCAGGCCCTTAGCGTAAAGCGTAGTGCGGATAATGCCAGCGTGATAGGCCTCGACCGCGAGGATGCTAGCAGCAGCGCTTAAATAGGTCTTGTTCTGGATCGCGCCGGCAGCTCCATTATAAGCGGTGACTCCGACATCCTCGAAGATGAACGAGGCGAGCAGGAAGTTCGTGTCGTTGGCGTAAGCGTCGAACCGGTCGTTCGCACCGATCAGGCCAGCCGCACGGGCGGCGGCGGTGAAGGCGAAGTCGATGTCGAGGCGAGGACGGCTGACGGCTGCGCTGCCCAGCGCCGCGCGCAGGAAACGAACGTGAGCCTCCTCGTCGGCGGCAATCTCGAAAGCGTACTTGCGGACATTCGGATCGGTGAACGGCACTGCTCTGCCGCCGCCGTTGACAGCACCGATGGCGCCGACGCCTTGCAGGTCCGCAGCCTTCAGACCGGTACCATTTACAGCGTTCAGGTAAAATTCCGCCTCAAGATACTCAAGGTTAAGCGCGAAGTTCAGAATGTCTGCATCGGTAACACTCGACGGGAGAGCCTGGGCCTGGGACTGGATCGTGGTGTTGCCGAGGATGGCAGCGCCGGCAATGCCGAGGCCGAGCGTCTGGAGGAAGGCGCGACGACCCTTTTCGAGGTTGACGACGCGAGTGCCGGGCTCGAAGCCCGCAAGCTCGCTCTCTGCGGTGTTCTGCTTGTCGATCATGGACCGTTTTCTCCCAAAGTGTCGCACGCCTGAAATCGCGGCGTCGATGGCGAAGTTAGTGGTAACGCGATTCGTCACAATGACGAGTTTACTAAAAGTGGCTTAACTGTGTAGCATTTTCTTTGACTGTGTCTAATCAGGCACGCAATAGTAAGAATGCTGTTGTAGGGCGCTCGTCCCGGTGGGCACGGACAGAAATGAAGGGTACGTTAACGAAACGCCGGGATCGGAAAAATCTCCCATGTCTTTGACGCGGCTATCCTTTGCTCTGGTTTGTTGCGCGGGACTCCTCGGCTCCGTCGCCCTCGCCCGTGACACTGCCCCCCCGCGTGCCAGCTTGACTGGCCCAGAAACGGAGATGGATCTGACGGCGCGTCCGCTGCGCCGGACCGTCGCAGGCAAGCCGTCGCGAGATGCGGTCGTCGCGCCTGATCGTGGCGAGGGGCGGACCTACAATTTCAGCCCCGAGGACGTCGAGGCGACGGCGGGTCTTGGCTCCGAAGCGGTGGAGATCGGAACTCAGTCCGGCGAAGCCGGTAGCTACCGTCTCAACTTCGAGCGGGCCGAAGTGAAGGATGTGGTCCACGCAATCCTGAACGATACGCTCGGCCTCAACTACACGATGGCTTCCGACGTTGCGGGCCAGATCACGATTTCATCGCCCCGACCAATGACTCGGGTCGAGCTGCTCTCGGCGCTGGAGACCGTGCTGTCGGGCCAGGGTTACACCATGACCCGCAACGCGGCTGGCTACCGCATCACCTCAGCCGCCACCAGCATCGGAAACGTCAGCTTCGGCAACGCGCAGGTGCCGGGCTACGGCGTCTCGGTGGTTCCGCTGCGCTATGTCTCGGCCGCGGTGATGTCGAAGCTCGTCTCGGGTTTCGTCACCGAGGCAGACGGCCTGCGCTTCGATACTGGGCGTAACACCATCATCGTGAAGGGTCCCGGCCCGCGTCGCCAAGAAGCGGTGAGTGCGATCCTAGCCTTTGACGCGGACTGGATGCGCGGGCAGTCGGTCAGCTTGTTCGAGCTGCGCCGTGCCCGGCCGGAGGCAGTCGTCGCCGACCTAACGCAGCTGTTCGACACCGGCGAGAATGGGGCGAGCTCGGGCCTGATCCAATTCAAGCCGATCACGCGCCTGCGCGCCGTGATGGCGATGTCGAAGAACCCGTCCCTGATCCGCCGAGCCGAGACCTTCGTGCGCAAACTCGACGGCACGGTCGAGGCCGCCGAGGAAACGGTGTTCATCTACAAGGCACGTTACCGCGACGCTAAGGAACTGGCGCGCGTCATCAACGGCCTGTTCGGGACCGGCAACTCTAACATGAACACCAACAGCCCAACGCAGGGCGCTGGGCTCGGCGGCCTCAACGGGGGCGGGCAGAGTCAGGGCCGGAATTTTGCCGGTGGCAATCAGGGCGGTGGCCTGAACGGCGGAAATTCCGGCTCCGGTTATGGCAGTCCCGGCCAGGGCAATTCCGGCAACCAGGGCGGCGCCCAGCAGAACACCGGCGCCGACCTCCTCCGGGCGCGGTTCGCCTCGGCGTACGGCGACTCGATGTCGAGCAACAGCATGGCCGATGGTGGCCCCACGGCACTCGGAGGCGGCAGCGACAGCCTCGACCTGACCCGGCGCGGTAACGGGGCGCGGCGCGTCTCGATCAGTGCGGACCCGTCGAACAATTCGGTCATCACCTATGCCGACGGCGAGACCTACCGGAAGATCAACGCGGCGCTTCGTCAACTCGACGCGACCCCGGCGCAGGTGGCTGTCAACGTGACCATCGCCGAGGTAACGCTAACCGACCAGCTCAAGTACGGGGTGCAGTACTTTCTCGACTCTAAGAACATCGGGTTGGGCAAGGGCAAGGGATCGATCGGCCTGCTGAGCGCGGCCGCGGCGACGGCCGGCGGCGCCACCAACGCGTTGACGGCGGGGGCCGGCGGCGGATTCAATTTCCTCGTCGGCGGTTATTCCGGCCCCGACGTCGTGCTCTCGGCGCTCGACGGCTTCACCGACGTCAAGATCCTGTCCTCGCCCTCCCTCGTGGTCATTGAGAACCAGCCTGCCTCGCTCCAGGTTGGCGATTCCGTGCCGATCACCACGACGCAAGCACAAGGGATCACCGTGCCTGGCGCTCCGCTCGTCAGTCAGGTCGAGTTCCGCGACACCGGCATCATCCTCAATGTGGTCCCGCGCATCGGCCAGAACGATGCCGTGACCATGCAGATCGAGCAGGAGATCTCGGCGGTGGTCGGCGCTTCAAATACCCTGACGCCGACGATCTCGAAGCGCCGCGTCGCAAGCACGATCTCGGTGGCCAACGGACAGACCGTACTGCTTGCCGGCCTGATCAGCGAAAAGCGTCAGACCTCCCGCGACGGTATCCCGTTCATCGATCGAATCCCGAACGTCGGTGACCTGTTCAGCTCGGTGGACAACGGCGCCCAGCGCACCGAACTCGTGGTGTTCATCCGACCCGTGGTGGTGCGATCGGGCCGCGATGCGCAGCGTGTCGCGGAGGATTACCGCGGCAAGCTGCTCGATGCAGGCGCTCGACGCGGTGCTGCGCTGCCTGCCCGCCGCCCGGTCTACAAGCACTAACCGACAGCGCATGTTCGTCAGACGCGTCGAGACGACAGATTTCGCCGGGCTCGTGATCGCTGTTGCCGTCGCTGGCGCAGCATTCGCGACCTGGGTCGGTCCGGGCCTTGCCGCGACGGGAATCGTTGCGCTCGCTCTGGCCGTAATCGGCATGCGGATCGTCTGGCAGGATCTGGCGGATTTCACGATTCCTGACGCCGCGACCCTAGCTTTCGGACTGATCGGCCTTACGGCACGGATCGGCGACGGCGCCTATCTGGGCGATACTCCGGTTGCGACCATCGGCTTGGCGGCTCTCGACGCCGCGATCTGCGGGGGCGTCCTGCTCGGGTTGCGCGAGGGCTATTACCGTCTCCGCGGCCATGACGGCATCGGTCTTGGCGACGTGAAGCTCGCAGCTGCGGGCGGCGTCCTTCTCGGAACCGTCGGACTCTCCTGGGCGGTCCTCGGGGCGAGCCTGACCAGCCTCGCAGTCGTTGGCGCGAGTCGGATGCTGCCCGCTCTGGCGCGCGCGTTTCCGGTGACCGACCGGATCGCCTTCGGCGCCGTCCTCGCCCCCGCGCTTTGGGCGACGTGGCTCGTCGGACAGATCCTGCCCGGCGTGCTGGGGCATCCGTAAGATGTCGATCTTCGCCTACATGGCTCTCGATTCCGCGGGCAAGATCCTGAAGGGGACGATGGAGGCGGAGGCGAGCGGCGAAGTCTTCGCCCATCTCGACCGGATCGGCTGCACGCCGATCTCGGTCAAGGCGGAAGCCCGCGGGGCGCGGCCGGCCAGGCGCTCGCTGCGAGACTGGTTGACGCCTGACCCGCGCCCCGAAGACATCACCGGCCTGACGCTGGATCTAGCGATGCTGCTCAAGGGTGGCGTCGCGCTCACCGAGGCGCTGCAGATTCTCTCCCAGATGGAGAGTCGGAGCTGGCTCGTGCGTGTGCTGCGCGACCTTCATGCCGCGCTCAGCCAAGGCAAAAGCCTATCGGAGGCGATCTCCGCGCACCCAAAGCTGTTCCCGCCGATCTACGTAAAGATGGTTGAGGTCGCCGAGACCTCCGGGCGACTGGAGGAGGCGTTGAGCGGGCTCGCCGCCGAGCGTCAACGCGGCGAGCGCCTCCGAAAGCGCTTCATCTCGGCGATCTCCTACCCCTGCTTCTTAGTGGTCGCGGCGGTGGGCGTGCTGTTCTTCATTTTGATCTACCTGATCCCGAAGTTTGAGGTCGCGCTGCAGGGCTTCCGCGATAAGATCGACCCCTCGGCGCTGGTGGTGTTTGAGATGTCGGGCTTTCTAAACCGCAACCTCGATGTCGTGGTGCTGTCGATGGCTGGCCTCCTCGGTGGCGCCGTCCTGCTCAACCGGATCGGCAGCGAGCGCGGGCTATGGCTCGCCCTGCTCGCGCGCCTACCGTTCAGCCGGGCAGTGCTGGCCAACGAACTCACCGTCACCTTCTGCCGGACCCTGGCGATCTTAGTGCGCAACCGCGTCGATATCTCCACCGCGCTACGCCTGATCCGTGGCGTTGTGCGCTTGCCTGGTGCTGGCTCCGAGATCGACCGGGTCGTCGCAGACGTGCGCCAGGGCCAGCGCCTCTCCGAGACCCTGTCGCGCGGAAAGCTCTTTCCGCGACATGTGGTGCAGATGCTGCGCGTCGGCGAGGAATCTGGCGATCTCGCCGACAGTGCCAGCCGTGTCGCAGTGTTCTACGAGGCCAAGCTCGACGCGGCTCTAGGTCGCGTCATCGCGGTGGTGGGGCCAGCGGTGATGGTTCTGGTAAGTCTTCTGATCGCGTGGCTCATCATCTCGGTTATGACCGCGCTAATGAGCATTAACGACCTGCTGGTCTAAGGTTTCGTTCCGATGATGGCTTCCGTGCGTTCTCGCTTCGATCAATCCGTGCGTCCCCGGCGCGATGCGCAAGGCGGCTTCACCCTCGTTGAGTTGCTCGTCGTGCTGGTGATCCTCGGCCTCGTCATGGGCCTCGCTGGTCCACGTGTGCTTGGCTACTTGTCGAGCTCGCGCGACAAGGCGGCCAAGCTCCAGATCGAGTCCTTCGCCTCGGCGCTCGACCTATTCTACCTCGATAATGGCCGCTATCCCTCGACGAGCGAAGGCCTGCAATCATTGGTACAGCGCCCGCCCGCCGCGGAGAACTGGAGTGGTCCCTACCTCAAGCAGGGCAGCGTTCCGGCCGACCCTTGGGGACATCCCTACGAGTATCGAACGCCGGGCAAGACCGCGCCCTACGCCATCCTCTCGCTCGGCGCCGACGGCGTGAAGGGCGGCAATGGCGTGATCGGCAAGGAATGACGGCCGGGGTTCGGAGCGACACGCGCGATCGCGGGGCGTCGGCGGGCTTTACGCTAATCGAGGCGCTTGCGGCCTTCGCGATCGTAGCTGTCTTGAGCCTCGTGGTGCAGCGGGGCGTGGTGCAGTCGCGCGCCGGGCTCGTGGCGGTGGAGGACAGGCTCGCCGCCGAGCGCGTCGCCCGCTCGCTCCTCGCCGAACCTTTGCGCATATCGGACATCGGCAGTGGCGGACGCACCGGAACCCTGGACGGCTACCGCTACACCATCCGCCTCGCGGCACTGGAGCTTCCCCTGCCCGAAGCCGAGCGCGATGCGGAAGGCGGCTGCCAGCAATCTGCCGGCTCCTGCGATCCGGCAGACCCCGCCGCGCCCCTCCGCTGGACGCCGATGCGCCAGGACATCGAGGTCCTGACCCGCCGCGGAACGGTCGTAACGTTCGAGACGATCCGCCTCGGACAGACGGCATCGGCCGATGGCGGGGGGCGGTAGCATAATCGCTCCCGAGACAGGGCCGTGGCCGTCGCAATTCGGCCGGAACCGGCGCGTTTCCGAACCTCCGGTCTCGCGACGCGAGGCAGACTGAAAGCGATCCGTATGATGGGCCTCGAGACCTTCCTGAAGCGCTTCTCGAAAGCCGCGCGACCGATCCCGGATCCGATTCCTCTTAAACCAGAGACCGCCTCGATCCCGGCTGCGCCGGCCCCGAGGGAACCGGGGCCGGCCGCGCACGAAGCGGTCTCGGGCGAGCCGGTCGCACCGGGCGAGACCACGTGGCGGCAGGTGCTCGACCCCGACTGGGAGGCACGGCGCCAGGTGCTCGATTGGAAGGGCCTGCCGCAGGTTCACGACTACGTAGCCCGCCTGATGACCGGCCGCTCCACCGCCGAGCGCGGTTTATGGCTCGACTGGACCCTCGACCGCCACCTTGCACCGCTGCGCGAGCAGCTGGGCCGCGATCTCAGCCTCGCCTCGTTCGGCTGCGGTCCGGGCGGGATCGAGGAAGCGATCCTGCGCCAGGGACACTGGCCTCTGTCAAAGATCACGCTCTATGAGTACGACGCGGCCCTGCTCGCGGACGCCCGGCGCAAGATCGAGCCGTTTCAGCTCGAATCCGAGTTCCTGGCCTTCGATTTCAACCATCCGCCTCCGATCGACCGCAGCTTCGACGTCGTGTTCTTCTGCCACTCCCTGCACCATTGCGCTGACCTCGAACGGTTTCTGCCCTTCCTCAATCGGATCGTCTCGCCGGACGGGCTGATCCTCGGGCTCGATTATTTCGGGCCGCCGCGCCTTCAGATGGACCGGGATACCCGCCGGCTGGCCGACGAGATCTTCGGCTACCTGCCCGCGCACCTGCGGCGGAACCTGAAAGCGGAGCAGGAGGACCGGATCGATGCACGCCTGACGCTGCCGACCATCCCGGCAGTAGCCAGCTACGATCCGAGCGAGGCACCCCGCAGCGCCGACCTTCGCTCCATGCTGTTTGCGGCCTTTGATGTGGTCGAGGTGCTACCGATGGGAGGTACGCTGCTGCGCAACCTGCTCGCCGACCGCGCCGGAAATTTCCGCAACGAGAGCGACATAGCGATCCTCGACCTAATGATGATGATCGAGCGGCTGGCGATCGAGACCCGGCTCGTGGCGTCTGACGACCTATACTTCGTGGTCAAGCCAACCAACCGGATCTGACCCTCGACGGATCGGAGCAGGTCAGCGCTCCCAGGCGGTGACGTAGTACGGCGCGTCGCGGGCCGGGGCACGGGCCAGGGTCACGTCCACGCTGCGGTTGGCGGCCGCCGCGGTGGCGACCGTGACGCGGACGCGGAAGGCCGTGCCACGTGTCGTGGTGATCAACGGCTGCTGCTTCGGCAGCAATTGCTTAAGTCGATCGTCGATCGTCGCACGCGGCGCGGCACGCAAAGCCATCACCTGCGCGACGACGCTCGGACTCATCTCGGGCAGCGCCATCAGAACCGTCGCAGAGGCTTCCAGCACGTTCACCCGGCCCTGAACGTTGTCGACGGTGAGCAGGGGCGCGAGGGCGGCCACATCGTCGTCCGTGACGTCGGCCAACCAGCGGAGTTCCGCCACGGTGCGGAAGCCATCTTTGCCCCGGCCGACGGGCTTGGCCGCGAGGTTGATCTTGGCTGGATCGGCGTTCGCCGGCGGCTTCTCCTCGTAGCGGTCGCGCCATTGCACGACGCGGGCGGCGAATACTTCAGGCTTTAGGCCGGTTAGCCCAACAGCGCGATACGCGCCTGCCAGCAGCACGGGATCAGACCAGTTCAGGTCGATCCGGCCGGACTGGTCGATCGCGGACAGGGTGATGGTGCCGCCGTCCAGAGCGATCCGCTGGTCGTGGATCCGCACCGTAGAGAGGTTCAACGCGAACAATTCGTGGGCCGCGAGATCGATACCGGAGCGGACCATCGCTTCGAGCCTTAGGTCGTCAGCGGTGCCGCGCACGCCGTTGATCGCCGAGCGCACCATAAGCGCCGTCCCGCCGGTAAGGCTCAGGAGCAGGGCCATGATGCCGAGCACCGCCACGAGGATGAAGCCGTCCTGCCGGCCGCGCATCTCAACGCCCCCCCGTCGCGGCCATGCTGCCCGGCTGCGCGCCGGACTCGGCCTGCCCCTCGGGCGAGCGCGGATCAATGCGACTGCAGAACGCCTTTCGCGGCGCGGCGCAGCCCGGCTCTGCCTCGATCCTAAGCGGAACGCGAAGGCTCGACAGGATCTCCCCGCTCGCGAGATCAGTGAAGGCGACGCGCACGGCGATCGGCAACGTCTCACCCGCGGGCCAGGCATCAACCACAAGTTCGGGGCCGCCTGCACCGGGCGCCATGACATAGGCGAAGCGGACCGAGGCCGTGCCGGCGTAGACCGTGTGCGCGGGCGCAAAATTGAGTGCGGCCTCGTCGCGATCGATGGGCGAGAGCGGCGCCTCGGCGCGAAGCACAGTGCTGCCGTCCTTCGTCTCGGTCCCCTGCAGGAGGATCGCGAGGCTTCGGGGTGTTCGCTCCGCGTCAGTTCGGTCGAGGGAGAACAGCATCCGGTCGGGCAGGCCCGCGAACACGAAGTTCCGCCGGCCCGGCCCGGCCCAACGGGCGCGCGCGACCGACCCGATGTCGCGGGCCAGCGCGGCCAGCGCGTGGCCAGCGACGTCTAGGCGTTCGGTGCGCTCCGCCGTCCGGTCGGCCTGCCGCGACATCAGTCCGAGCAGTGACCCGACCGCGACGAGGATGATCGCACCGATCGCCATCGTCGCCAGCGCCTCCAGAAGGAGGAAGCCAGCTGAACGCGGCCGCGCGGGCGAGACGCGGAGACGTCGCGCGGTGCGTGTTGCGCGGGCGTCCCCCTCACTCGTCAAGACGTGCGCCCCGGTCAATCACGATCGCTGCGGTTTGCGGATCGACCCGGACTGACAGGATGCCGGACCGGTCGGTCCGCATCAGGAATATTTCCCCACCCGACGCCCGCCCGTCCGGCAGGAAGCGGATGCCGTCGAGCCCCGCGCCGGAGATGCGCAGGAACAGGTTGGTTGGAATGGCGACTACCCCATTCTCGGCGCTGGATAGCACTCGGCCGCCCGCGAGATCGACGACGCTTGTCACCGGGCGCCCGCTCCGGACGGCTTCATCGCGGTCGGCCCTTAATATCGCCGCGATCTCGAACCCCTTGACCCGCAAGCTCGTCGCACTCCCTAAGAACGACACACGCGGCAAGGCGAGAGCAGCGATCAGGCTGATGATCGCCAGGACCAGCGTCATCTCGATCAGGGTGAAACCCGCATGGTTCGCGCGGTGGGAAGCGTCGGCCGGTGTCATGCGGTGTTTTGAGAATCCTGGCTCTGCGGCGGAACTCTAGCCGGAAGAAGTCTGCCCCATGGGGAAGCATTTGCATCCGAGCGCGTCGAATTCGAGGCGTCGCGTCAGGTGCTCAGATCCAGTGATCGGCAAAATCGCGGTCCAAGTCGAGGGCGATCGTGTCCGCCAGCACGGCCAGAGGATCCGCGCCGGGCGTGAGTACCGCCGTCCGGTGCACAGTGCCTGCGCGCCAGCTTTCTGCATGGGGCACGATCAGCCGGTACAATCCTGGCAGGTCCGCCGCGATCTCGAGGGGATAGGCACGATGAGCCGCGATCTCTGATGCAACCACTGGCAGCCCCATGGCGAGCGCGAGCGCAATGCCGCACGCGACGCCCTGCCGGCGTTGCAGGGTCAGATAGAGGTCGCTGGCCGCCAACAGGTCGAAGAGTTCGGCGTCGTCAAGGGCCACGAACGTCACGAGGTCGGTAGGCTCATCAAGACAGGCGACGGGACCGCGGCTGGCCGCAACGAAGAGAGGTCGGACTTCAAGTGCCGGATCAGTGAACGGATATTCAGTGGCAAGTGCGACGAAGTCCTCGATGCCATTGTCCCGCGCGTCTCCTGCCTCCGTGTCAAAGAGACCAATCACGACGAAGCGCCCGGTGATACCGAGTTTGTCGCGGAGAGCCGGACGTCGCTCTGCCCAGACGTCGGACCATGCCGCACCCGACGGGCGGTCGTGAGCAAGCAGCACCGCTTCTTGCCCGAACAGGGCATCCCGTGCCGCATGCGATGTCGAGAAGACGCGGCGCGCAAGCGAAGCGTGATAGCGCTTGTCGAGTATCGCATCCGCACGCACGTCGCGATCGGGACCCGATCCCGGCGGCGCGTCGCCGTGATCAACGCAATACACCAGCGGTCGTCGCCCGAGATACTGCGTCACAGCAAAGAATGGCGCAGTGTGAGCGACGACGGCATCAATGCCTTCCCGCGTCGCGAAGGCCGCTGCCTCAGCGGGGTCAGCGAGCTGGACCCAACGGTAATCCGGGCCAGCGGCCGTGTCATCCCGGTCGGGGCCGCCGAGGATGACCTCGAAACTCCGCGCGGTCAGAAACGTCGCTTGGTCCGCTACCCATCGGCTTATGCCGGCGCCGGCGCTCAGAATTAGCACCCTGCGAATGCCGGAGGGGCTACGCCGCCAAGGGAGGACCACCCGCGGCGGAACGGCGAGGCCCCCGATCCTCTCCCGCGACAAATTCGGATTGTAGAACGGATCGTCCCGGATCACCGCCGCGTGCCGCCGCCGCACGCGGATCGCCTCGCGGACGTTGCGGCCCTGGTCCGCCCTGGTCGTGGAGGCGCCGCGTGATAGCGATTCGTGATGCAGCAGCAGCGGCTCGGCGACGTAGAGGTTGCGGTATCCCGCAGCCTGCGCGGCGCAGCAGAGGTCCACGTCGTTGTAATCGATCCGCAGCAGCGGGTCGAAGCCGCCGATCTCCACGAAGACCGAGCGCCGGATCGCGAGGCAGGCCCCCGTGACGGCGCTCATCTCACGAGTGGCATCGAGGGCGCGCGCAGTCGCCTCCGGCAGATCGACGAGGGCATGCGCGCCGACGCCGGCGATGCCGAGTACGACGCCGCCATGCTGTACCGTCTCGCTCGGATAGAGCAACCGCGCGCCAACAGCGCCCGCCTCCGGCCGGGCGGCGTAGACGGCAAGCCGGCGCAGCCAATCCGGCTGCCGGACGGTGGTGTCGTTGTTGAGGAAGACGAGGATGTTTTCGTCCGCGCCTGCGGCGCCGGCGTTGCAGATCTCGGAGAAGTTGAACGAACCGGGCGAGGCGACGACGCGCACCCGCGCATCCGACGCGACCTCTGCGAAGTATTGCGCTGTCTCATCCTCCAACGAACCGTTGTCCACGATGACAATGTGATAACGCCCGGACGGGTAGTCGGTGCGTGTAAGGACGCTGTCGATGCAGGCCCGCAGCAGGGCGCTCCGGTCCCGCGTCGGGATGACGATCCGGACGGTGGGCAGCGGCTCCGGCGGGCCGTCGGGTGCCTCGGCCGCGTTTCGCGACGGATCGGGAACGGGCTGGTTCGTGCGCGATGGCGGTACCGCCTCGTCCACGGCGCGGTGGTGGAGGATCAACGGGATGCGGATCACCCGCGCGGGGTCGAGCCCGAGCAGCAGGTCCGCCCAGGCCTGGTCGGGATCCCCGAGGCGGCCCGATGCACCCGCCAGCATCTCACGGGTCGGCGGGGCGATGCGCAGGGCGATCACCGGGCCGGCATAGGGCACCTGCCGCATGAGCACGGGCGACATGGCGGGCGCGAACACTGGCGCATGCCGCGCCCCGATCCCGTCGATCCGGTCGTGATCGCTGTAGACGCCGAGCGCCGCTCCGTGGCCGAGCGCGGCCGCGAACACGTGACAAGTGTGCGGTCGCAGCCGGCTCCCCCCGCTGGCGAGCAGCACGATGTCCCCGTCCGCCAGCCCTGCCAGCGCCTCGGCGATCGTAGCGACGCAGGCGATCCGCGGCTCGGCGGCGACCTGGGCGACGATCGTCTTCCAGGAGACTCCGTCCACGTCCGGGCCGCGCAGCAGCATGGCGCGCCAAGAGGCACCGGCCTGACCTGCGAGGGCGCTCACGAATGCGCTGGCACCGTCCCGGCCGACAACGACGATGCAATGCACGGTCGACGGCACCGGTTCGGCGGCGATCCGCTCCAGATCCGCCGCTGCGAGATCGTCGTGGACGGCGAGCCAGCGCTGGTAGCGCGAGACGCCCGTCGGCCGATGGCCGCGGCGGAGACCCAGCCGAAGGTAGTGGACGAGCGGGATCGGGAAGGTTTCGCGGTCCCGCGGATACGTCAGCGCGTAATGCTCGGCATCGAAGGCCGGGCCGGGGTCACGCAGTTCGGCCCCGCCGTGTTCGCGGTAGTGGGCCAGCGCATCCCATCCGCCCCTGGCGACGTCCGGGTAGGTGTCGCGGTACCACGCTTCGTCGAACAGCCCGCTGGTGCGGATCAGGTAGATCAGCGACGCGTCGTCGTCCCGCAACCAGACCGGAATTCCGATCCCGGCCTCGCCTGCCTCGATCGCGTGCAGGAAAGGCGGCAGCGGACCCGTACCGGCCGCGGGGACGGCGTCGAGGTAGCGGCGCGTGTCGAAGTTTGGTCCGGGATCGCGATGCTCGTGCAGGCCGTATTCGCAGAAATGCGCCAGTGGGCCCGGCCCGAAGCCCGCAAGTTCGGGATAGGTCGCAAGATACCATTCGGCGTTGAACAGGCCGGAATCCTGAACGCGTCGGGTATGATCCGCGATGACCGGATCGACCCGGGGACGACGTTTGCTGCGAAAGAACTTCATCGCGTCCTGTTCCGCGCACCATCTGTGGCCGATCCGGAAGCGCCCTCGTCGCAGCAAAGACAACGCGCCGAGGCATCGCGCACCGGGATCGGACCCGCTTCCCCTGATCGGCCCCCACGAGGTGGTCCAAGGGTAAAGTTAGTGCACGGTGGGCCGCTCCGCCACGGGTAGCTTGGCCGGCGGAGCTGGTCTGGCGAGCGCAGCCGGCCAAGCGGAGAAGGCTGGCATGAA
>NZ_VRUT01000047.1:0-30387 GCF_008039465.1 Methylobacterium sp. WL120
CTGCCGCGTGGATTTCTCGAAGAACCGCATCGTCGCCCTGCCGGCACTCGGCTGCGAAACGGCGCCGGGCGACCCGAAGGCGGACGTGGCGGAGGCCGCCCGCGACGAGGTGGTCACCGGTCCGATCCGAAGCGCGAGCGGCCGGCGGCTGAGGGCAGGCCCGAGCGCCACGAACTCGCCCCGCGCCAGGTCGCGGAAGCGCTCGGCGCCGCGCCGGTCGAGGCCGAGGAGGTCGGCGGCGCGCGCCATGTCGATGTCGAGGAAGGTGCGGCCCATCAGGAAGTTGGTGGCCTCGGCCGCGACGTTCTTGGCGAGTTTAGCCAGGCGCTGCGTCGCGATGATGCCGGCCAAGCCCCGCTTGCGCCCGCGGCACATCAGGTTGGTCATCGCGCCGAGCGCGATCTTGCGCGCCTCGTCGGAGACGTCGCCGGCGGCCGCCGGCGCGAAGATCTGCGCCTCGTCGACGACGACGAGGCAGGGGTACCAATGCGCCCGCTCGGCCTCGAACAGCCCGCCGAGGAAGGCGGCGGCCGCGCGCATCTGCGCCTCCATGTCGAGGCTCTCGAGGTCGAGCACCACCGACACGCGGTGGGCGCGCACGCGGGCTGCGATCGCCTGCAAGTCGCCTTCGCCGTGGCTTCCGTCGACGACGAGGTGGCCGTGCGCCTCGGCGAGGGTGACGAAGTCGCCCTCGGGGTCGATCACCACCTGCTGCACATGGCCGGCGCTCTGCTCCAGCAGGCGGCGCAGCAGGTGCGACTTGCCCGAGCCGGAATTACCCTGGACCAGCAGGCGGGTGGCGAGGAGCTCCTCCAGGTCGAGGCGGGCCGGCTGGCCGATGCCCTGCCCGTCGAGCCCGAGCCCCATCTCGATGCCGAACGCCATCGCCGCTCCGGTTGCTCGCCACGGGAAATTCCGAAGGCCCCCACTAACACGCGAGCGCATCCCTGGATGCGGCGGAGACGCCGCGCATCCACAGGCGTGGGGTCGCGGCCACAGGGTCAGAGCGGCTTGCGGTAGACCACGAAGCCCGACCGGTCGCCGACCTGATCGTAGAGCCGCATCGCCGTCGCGTTGGTCTCGTGGGTCTGCCAGTAGACCCGCGGTGAGCCGGCGCGGCGGGCGTCCGCGTAGACGGCCTCGATCAACGCACGTCCGGCCCCGCTTCCGCGCGCCTCCTCCGTCGTGAACAGGTCCTGCAGGTAGCAGAACGGCGCGATGGCCGTGGTGGTGCGGTGATAGAGGTAGTGCGTCAGGCCGATCAGCCGTCCGGCGCGCTCGGCGACCAGGGCGTGCATCGGCTCGTCGGCGTCGAAGAATCTGTCCCAGTTGGCCTGCGTCACCGCGGGCGGGATCGCCGCCGGGCCGACGCGCTCGTAGAACAGGTTGTAGCCTTCCCAGAGCGGCAGCCACTGCGCGTGGTCGGCGCGGGCGACGGGGCGGATGACGAAATCCTGCGGCATGAGGCCGATCCTGCACCCGCCCGCCTCCCCGCTCAAGCCGTGCGGCGCCGCCGCGTTCGTGGCATGCTCAGGCCCATGCGCAACGCCATTACCGACATCGCCGGCATCCGGGTCGGGCACGCCGCGGACGCACGGATCGCCAGCGGCGTCACCGCGCTGATGTTCGACCGGCCGTTCACGGCGTCCGTGGACGTCCGCGGCGGCGGGCCGGGCACCCGCGAGACCGACCTTCTCGATCCCGAGCGCACCGTGGAGGGCGTCGACGCCATTGTGCTGTCGGGCGGCTCGGCCTTCGGGCTCGACGCCGCCGCGGGCGTCGTCGCGCGGCTCGCCGAGACCGGGCGCGGCTTTCCCGTCGGCGGGATGCGGGTGCCGATCGTGCCGGGCGCGATCCTGTTCGACCTCCTCAACGGCGGCGACAAGGCGTGGGGGCGCTATCCGCCCTATCGCGAACTCGGCTACCTGGCGGCGCAAGCGGCCTCCGAGGACGTCGCGCTCGGCTCGGTCGGGGCCGGCACCGGCGCCCGCACGGCCAACCTGAAGGGCGGCCTCGGCTCGGCCTCGGCCGACATCCCCGGCACGGGCTTCCGGGTCGGCGCGCTGGCTGCGGTGAACGCCTTCGGCCGGGTGACGGTGGGTGACGGCCCGCATTTCTGGGCGGCGCCGTTCGAGCGGGGGGCCGAGTTCGGCGGCCTCGGCTGGCCCGCCGCGATGCCGGAGGGCGCCCTCGATTTCCCCGTCCGCACCCTTCCCGGCGCCGCGACGACGCTGGCGGTGGTCGCCACAAATGCGGCGCTGACCAAGGCGCAGTGCAAACGCCTCGCGGTGGCGGCGCAGGTCGGCCTCGCACGGGCGATCCACCCGGTGCACACGCCGCTCGACGGCGATGTCGTCTTTGCGGTCGCGACGGGGGCGGTGCCGCTCGCGGACCCGGTCGGCGACCTCGCGCGGCTCGGCGACATGGCGGCACAGGTGCTGGCCCGCGCGATCGCGATCGGCGTGTTCTCAGCCGCCGGCTTCGACGGGATCGGGACGCCCGGCCTCCCTCCGGCTTGGCGGGACCGGTTCGGCGCGGGCGGAACCCGAGGCTAGACGCCGAACAGGGCGAGCGCGAGCCTCAAACTTCGTCGCGGGCGTCCTGCAGCAGCTGGGCGAGTCCGGCATCGACCTCGGAGCCGAGCATGGCGCGCTCGGCGTCGGTGAGGTCGCGCGCCCATTTCGGGCCGGCGAACCCGGCGGCGCATTTTTCGCGCTCGCCCGCGATGTAGGCCTCGACCTCGTCGGGCCGGGTCCGCATCGCGTGGACCATCCCGAACCACGCCGCACGCTCGACCACCGCGAGGCGGGCGCGCAGCCGGATCATCACGGCCCGTTCGGGATCGACGGCGTCGCTCATCTGCGTCCGACTCCTAGCGCCGCGGCTCGCACCGCGTCTTCACGTAGCTGTCCTTGGCGTTGCCGAGGCCGGCGTTGGCAGCCAGCACGGGACCCTGGATCAGGCATTCCTGCAGGGTGTGGGCCGGGCCGGTCACCACGTCGAGGGCGTTCTCCCGGCTGCAATCCTGGACCTGGACCGACGAGGCGCAGATCAGGGCGACGACGACGATGGCGTTCATGGCGCGCTCCTCGGCCACGCCTTCCGGAGCGCGTGCCGGGAATGCAAGGGGCGGGACCGGAGGAAGGTTCCCGCCGGGCTACCTGCGCCGATGGTCGCGCGCCCTTTACCCTTCCCGCGCGGCGAGCGCGTCGAGCAGCCCCTGCATGCCCTGCGGCAACGGCGCCGAGGCCTCGCGGGCGTAGAGCACGCGCAGCTGGCGCCCGATCTCGGCGAGGCTCAAGGAGCCCTTCTCGATCACCCGGTCGGCCTGGGCCTGGAGGCTCTGGCGTTCGGCGTCGGTGATCTCCTTGGCGGTGAGCACCACCACCGGCACGTCGCCGTCCGGCCGCGCCCGCAGCGCCCGGAGGAACCCGAACCCGTCCATCTCCGGCATCATCAGGTCGAGGAGGATCAGGTTCGGGCGCTGCGCCTCGAAATGCTCCAACGCCACCCGGCCGTTCTCGGCCTCGTCGACGCCCCAGCCGTCGCGGACCAGGGTCCGGCGCAGGCGCTCGCGGGCGTCGGCGTCGTCGTCGACGACGAGGACCCGGGCCTCGACGCCCTCCGGCCGGTAGCGGTCCATCAGGCCCTTCAGCCGGTCCCAGTCGATCGGCTTGACGAAGTAGTCGGTGGCGCCGAGCGCCTGGCCGAGGCCCTGCTCGGCCACCACCGAGGTCATGATCACGGGGATGCCGGCGAGCTCGGGATCGTTGCGGACGGCGTGAAGCACCGCCCAGCCGTCCATGCGCGGCATCTCGACGTCGAGCAGGATCGCCCGCGGCTTCAGGGCCCGCGCCAGGGTCAGCCCGGCGCGCCCGTCGCTGGCGGTACGCACGCGAAAGCCCTCGCGTTCGAGGAAGCGCTGCAGCAGCTCGCGGGCCGCCGGGTCGTCGTCCACGAGCAGCACCGCGTCGTGCTCCTCGTGCGTGGACACCGGGGTGGGGATCGCGAGCTCGGCGGCGACCTGCGCCTCGTCCTCCACCGCGAGCGTCGCCGGCAGCCGCAGCGAGAAGGTCGAGCCCTCCCCCGGCACGCTGGTCACGCCGATGTCGCCGCCCATGGTGCGGCAGAAGGCGCGTGTGATGGCCAGCCCGAGGCCGGTGCCGCCGAACTGGCGCGTGGTCGACTCGTCGGCCTGGGCGAAGCGCTCGAACAGGCGCCCGATCTGCTCCTCGGTGAGCCCGATCCCGGTGTCGGTCACCGAGAATCCGAACCAGTCGGCTCCGGCCTCGCGATGGCGTGCGACCGTGAGGGTGATCGTGCCGCCCTCGGTGAACTTCGCCGCGTTGCCGATTAGGTTGAGCAGGCACTGGCGGATCTTGGTCTGGTCCTGGTGCATCGTGCCGAGGTCGTCGGCGAGATCGAGGACGAAGCGGTTGCCCTTCTTCTCGACGAGCGAGCCGGTGGCGTCGGAGACGTCCGAGATCAGGTCGGCGACCGCGAAGGTTTCGCCCGAGGCGGTCATGCGCCCGGCCTCGATCTTCGAGATATCGAGCACGTCGTTGATGAGCGAGAGCAGGTGGCGGGCCGCCGCCTCGATCTTGCGCAGGTCGGGCAGGAGGGCGGCCTGGCCGATATCCTCGAGCTCTTCGCCGAGCATCTCCGAGTAGCCGATCACCGCCGAGAGCGGGGTGCGCAGCTCGTGGCTCATGTTGGCGATGAACTGGCTCTTGGCGAGGTTGGCGGCCTCCGCCGCCTGGCGCGCCCGCTCGACCTCGGCCTCCGCTTCCTTCCGCTCGGTGACGTCGGCGTTGGAGCCGACCCATTCGCGCAACGCGCCGTCGGCGGCCAGCACCGGCACGCCGCGCACCTCCATGTCGCGCCACTGCCCGTCGTGCCGGCGCAGGCGATACTCGACGGCGTAGGGCGTGCGCGCCTCGATGCAGCCCGCCCAGACCTCGGCGGCATGCGCCCGGTCGTCGGGGTGGACCGCGTCGATCCAGCCCCAGCCCTGGAACGCCTCTTCGGACTGGCCGGTATAGGCGCTCCAGCGCGGCTGCGGCGGTAGCAGGGCGCCGGCCGCGTCGGTGTTCCAGATGACGGCGGTGGAGGCGTCGACCAGCGCCCGGAACCGCTCCTCGGATTGCAGCAGCCGGTCCTCGGCCTCCTGCTTGTGGGTGATGTCGGTGTTGGTGCCGTACCAGCGCAGGATGCGGCCGTCCGCGTCCCGGTGCGGCATCGCCTGCGACAGGAACCAGCGGAAGCTCCCGTCCCGGCCGCGCAGGGGGAAGGTGTCCTCCCATGCCGCGCCCGCGGTGATCGCGGTGCGGAAGCGTTCGGTCACCGCCTCGACGTGGTCGGGATGATGGACCGCACGCCAGCCCCAGCCGCGCATCGTCTCGAGGGTCGTGCCGGTGTAGTCGTACCAGCGCCGGTTGTACCAGACGATGTCGCCCGTGGCGGTGGCGATCCAGGCGAGCTGCGGCAGCGCCTCGGCGAGGTTCTCGTAGTCGGCCTGGGTGACCGTGGCGGGCTCGGCGGGATCACGCATCGCAACACTCGGACTGGCTTCCCGTGGCAAAGGCCGGGCGCGGCCGCGTTATACACGCATCGCGCGCGGGGTCGGCGCGGCGGTTTCGCCGGGTGCGCGCTCCCGGGCCGCCCGCCCGGCGCGGAGCAGGTCGAAGGCGTAGAGCGCCAGCGCCAGCCAGATCAGCCCGAACATCGGGATCGCGTGCGGTGCCACGTGCTCGTCGTAGGCGAGGACGCTCAAGGCCAGCAGGCAGGTCGGCGCGATGTACTGCATCAGGCCGAGGGTCGCGAGGCGCAGGCGCTCGGCGGCGGCCGCGAACCAGATCAGCGGCAGCGCCGTCGTCACCCCGGTCAGCGCCAGCAGCGCAAAGTCCCGCGGGTCGGACGGCAGCGCGGGCTCGGGCGAGGACAGCGCCCAGGCGAGCGCCGCCGGCGTCAGGATCAGGGTCTCGGCCAGGAACCCCACCGCCGGGTCGACGCCCACCACCTTCCGCACCAGCCCGTAGAGGGCGAAGCTGATCGCGAGTTCGAGCGCCACCAGGGGCAGCGTGCCGGCGAGCACCACGGCGATGCCGACTCCGGCCGCGGCGACGCCCACGGCGACCAGTTGCAGCGGGCGCAGCCGCTCGCGCAGGACAAGCGCGCCGAGCGCCACGCTGACCAGCGGGTTGATGTAGTAGCCGAGGCTCGCATCGAGCAGGTGGCCGCTGTTCACCGCCTGCAGGTAGAGGAGCCAGTTCACGCCGATCAGCCCGGCCGAGGCGAAGAGCAGCGCGTGCCGCGGCCGCAGCGGGAACGGCGTGCGTACCCGGTTGCGCCACAGCAGCACCAGCAGGATCGCGAACAGGCACGACCACAGGATGCGGACCGATAGGATGTGGCTCGGAGAGAAGCCCGAGAGCAGACGGAAATGGACCGGGACGACGAGGCCCCAGCTTAGATAGGCGCCGAGCGCGTAGACGAGGCCCACGGTGTCCGTCCCGATCGCGTCCGCCGGCATCCGCTGCGGACCTGCCCCGGAGCCTTACCCTGTGCCGGCCGCCGCCGTCAGGTCCGGCGGCGCAGGCCAGCCATCCGCGCCGTCAGCGCTTCGAGGGCAGGATCGGGTCGCCGCGCATCAGGGCGTTCAGGCGCTCGGTGTCGAACCCGTTCGGGATCTTCGCCGGCGCGGGCTTCACGGCCGCGACGGGTTTGGGCTGCACCGGGATCGATCCGGTCGCCGACGGTTCGGGCAGGACGATGCGGGCGACCGGGCTCGGCGCCGTGTGGGCCAGCCGGTCGGCGCAGACGAACCCGATCACGAGGATCGAGGCGCCGGCCGAGACGCCGGCGGCGAGGAGACGCAGGATACGCAAGCGACGGGTTCCGACAACGCGAACGACGACGGAGCCGAGGATGGCCCAAGGCCGTTAACGAAGGGACACTCGACAGGAGATCGCATGAAACCCGAAGCGAACGCCCAGGCCACCGCCAGCGACAGCCCGTTCATCCAGGGCCGCAACGCCCGCCTCTACGGCAAGCCGATCGACGACTGCCCCTACGCCGAGGGCTCGGAGGAACGCACCGCCTGGCTGCAGGCCTACGAGGAAGCCACCGTCACGGACGCCGGTTGACCAAGAGGCTTACGAAGGGGCTTGCGAAGGGGCTTGCGAAGGGGCTTGCGAAGGGGCTTGCGAAGGGGCTTACGAAGGGGCTGCCGAGTCGGGCGCTTGACCTCCGCCGGGATGCCGGGCTTCGTCGCCCGATCGCAGCCCGAACCCATGGCGACCATGTCCAAGCCTTCGTCCAAGACCGCCGAGTCGTTCGGGGTCGCGACGCGCCTCGTCCATGCTGGGCGCGATCCGTCGGCGCAGCACGGGTTCGTCAACACGCCGATCTATCGCGGCTCCACCGTGCTGTACCCGACCTACGACGACATCGTGCACCGGCGCGGGCGCTACAATTACGGCACCAGCGGTACGCCGACGATGGACGCGCTCACCGACGCGTGGACCGCGTTGGCGGGCGCGGCCGGCACGGTGGCGACGCCCTCGGGCCTGTGCGCGCTTTCCGTCGCGCTGATGGCCTCGGTCTCGGCCGGCGACCACCTGCTCGTCGCCGATTCCGCCTACCGCCCGACCCGGATCTTCTGCGACGGGCTGCTCGCCCGCTTCGGCGTCGAGACGACCTATTACGACCCGCTGGTCGGCGCCGGCATCGCGGGCCTGATGCGCGACAACACCAAGGCGGTGCTCGTCGAGGCGCCGGGCTCGCAGAGCTTCGAGATGCAGGACGTGCCGGCGATCGCCGAGGCGGTCCACGCCCGCGGCGGCACCGTCATCATGGACAACACCTGGGCGACGCCGCTGCTGTTCCCGCCCCACGAGCGCGGCGTCGACATCGCCGTCGAGGCCGGGACCAAGTACCTCAGCGGCGGCTCCGACCTGCTGCTGGGCCTGACCTCTGCCAACGCCGCGCATTTCCCGGCGGTGCGGCGGACCTTCGACCAGATCGCCCCCTGCGCCGGCCCCGACGACATGTTCCTGGCGCTCCGCGGCCTGCGCACGATGAGCCTGCGGCTGCGCGAGCACGGCCGCGCCGGCCTCGAGATGGCGCGGTGGCTTCAGGCGCGGCCGGAGGTGCTGCGCGTCCTCCATCCGGGTCTGCCAGAGGATCCCGGCCACGCGATCTGGACACGCGACTTCTCCGGCGCGTCGGGCCTGTTCGGCGTCATCCTCAAGCCGGTCTCGGAGACGGCGCTCGCCGCGATGCTCGACGGCCTGGAGCTGTTCGGGATGGGCTTCTCCTGGGGCGGCTTCGAGAGCCTCGTGATCCCCTTCGACTGCAAGCCCTACCGCACGGCGACGCAGTGGGCGCCCGGCGGCCCGGCCCTGCGCTTCCACATCGGGCTCGAGGACGTCGCCGACCTGAAGGCCGACCTCGACGCGGGGTTTTCGCGGTTGCGGGCAGCGGGCTGAGGCGGCCTCACGGTACCCGCCATTCGCCCTGCCACCCCTCCCCTTCGCGCCGCCAGCCGGCGCGGCGGTGGCCGCGGCGGTCGAGGTAGAGGAAGTCGAGGGCTTCGGCGCGGACGAGCACGGCGGCGAAGTTCGGGCGGCCGGGCGGCGCTTCCGTTTCGTCGGGCAGCGCGTAGCCGCCGCCGGCCTCGATCGCGGTGCCGGGCGCGGGCGCGATGCCGTAGCAGACCCGGCTCATCGCTCGCGAGCCGTCCCAGGCCGCGTCGGCCACGGCGTCGTCGAGGTGGAGGTGGGCGCTGCCCTCGATCCGGATCTGGACCTTGGCGGCGCGATCGTAGGCGTGGAGGGCGCAATGCCGCCCGGCGGCGACCTCGGCGGCCTTGTCCGAGCGGCGGTCGCAGTGGAAGCGCAGGATGCCGGTGGCGGCGTCGGCCTGCCGCAGCACCACCGTGCGGCTGCGCGGCCGCCCTGTACGGTCCAGTGTCGCGACGCTCGGCGTGTGGAACGCGCTCCGCCCGTGTGCGACTCCGTCCGCCAGCAGCCGCCACAGCTCGGCGAAGGCCGCGTCCAGGTCGTCGTGGAACGCCGGGAGCGGGTCGCGGGCATCGTCCTGTGGCATCGGGCTCCGGGCGGCGTAGGGGTTGGACGGGTCGAGACGAAACACGGGCGCAGCGCCGGATCAAGCGCGGCGTCGCCGCGTTGCGCGCGCAACGCCGAATCGGAAAATACTAGGCGGCGTGTCCTAGCGTGCCTTGACGCACCCCTATCATTTGTTACGAATCGGCGTCGCGTCGGCAAGCGTCGCGCCGCTTCCGCTCTCAGAGAGACGTCGACGATATGCCGTGGATGATGGCCATGCTGTTCGGGCTGCCCTGTGCCCTCGGCTTTCTCTGCCTCTACGCCGACCGCCATCTCGCCCGGTTCTCCGACGCCCACGACGACCTGTGGACGCTGCCGCGGCCGTCGTCCCTGCGGCGCTGATCGCACAGCGGTCCCCGGGACCGGTCGGCTCGAGCGGAGCGCCCGCTCAGCCGGCCTTGGTCTCGGCCGCGCGCCGGTTGCGGAAGATCAGGGCGAGGTTGCGCAGGTAGATCCCGGTCGAGAGGCCTTGGCCGATGATGATCACCGGCTCGCGGCGCACGAAGCCGTAGACCAGGGTCATGATCCCGCCGGCGATCGACAGGAACCAGAACGAGAGCGGGATCACGCTCCGGCCCGCCCGCTCGCTCGCGATCCATTGCAGGATGAAGCGCGACCCGAACACGAGCTGCGCGACGATGCCGAAGACCAGCCAGAAGTCGAACCGGGTTACGAACACGTCGTAGAAGTAGTCCGGCAGCTCTTTCGCCAACTGGATCAGCATCAGGTCCGGACCTCGGTGACGGCGGGCGTCGGCCGCTTGCGGCGGATCAGCCACCAGACGCCGGCGAGATCGAGCAGGCCGACCCAGAGCCGGTCGAACAGCCCGTAATTCGACACGCCGGTGAAGCGCGGCCGGTCGACCACGTCGCGGTGCACGATGGCGAAGCCCTCGCGGACCACGAGCGCCGGCATGAACCGGTGCAGGGCGTCGAAGTACGGCAGGCGCAGGTAGACCGCGCGGCGGAAGACCTTGAGGCCGCAGCCGGTGTCGCGGGTGGAATCGTTGAGGATCTTGCCCCGCACGCCGTTGGCGATGCGGGATTGGATCATCTTGAAGCGCCCGTCCTTGCGGCCCTTGCGCTGCCCTTGAGCGAGGCCGGCTCCCTCGCCCGCCTGCTCGAGCGCCGCCACCAGGACGGGGATGAAGGCCGGGTCGTTCTGGCCGTCGCCGTCGAGCGTCGCGACGATCGGGCCGGCCGCCGCCGAGACGCCGCTGCGCACGGCAGCCGACTGGCCGCCGCTGCGGGCGTGCGCAGCACGCGCAGCCACGGGCGGCCCTGCCGCGCGGCCTCGAGCGCGGCCGGCGTCGCGTCGGTGGAGCCGTCGTCGACGTAGATCAGCTCGAACGGCGCCAAGCCTGCGCAGGCGGCCTCGATCTCGGCGACGAGGCCCGCGATGTTGCCGGCCTCGTTCTTCACCGGCACCACGATGCTGAGGCGGGGGGAGGTCGGGTTCATGGGGCCACCGTCTGAGCCGCGGGCGTCACCGCGTAGGCGGTGAGGTCGACCCGGCGGCCGGCGTTGATGTTGAAACCGGACACCTGCCCGACCGCCTTCGGCCCGGCGCCGCCGACGGGCCACGCGTCGGCGAAGTCGGCGGCCGAGCGCTGCTCGACGAAGATCAGGCGGCAGCCGCCGGCGTTGAGGAAGGCCAGCGCGTCGGCGCCGGTGTTCGGGGTGGAGAGGTCCGTTCCGATCAGGAACACCAGGCTCGGCTCGCGGTAGCCGAGGCTCGCGACCTGCGGCCGGCACGGCAGCGCGTCGCGGATCGCGGCGAGCCGGTTCGAGACCTTCAGCGCCGGGATCTCGGTCTGCGCCAGCCCGAGTACCGCGGGCGAGAGCAGGCAGGCGGAGAGGATCGCGAACACCATCGCCCGCTCCGGGCCGCCCCGCGCGTAGGCCATCCAGGCGGCGCAGGCCAGCGCGCAGGCGGTTCCGAGCAGCGGCAGCGACAGCACGGGCAGCACCCGATCGAGGCGCCACGCGACCGCGACGAGGCCGATCGTCAACCCGACGGGAATCGCCGGCACGAGCAGCGCCACCGCGCGCGCGCCGCGCCGCGTCGGATCGAGGGCGCCGGCGCGCAGCGCCAGCACGGTGAGGATCGCCACCATCGGCATCAGCGGCAGGACGTAGTGCGGGAGCTTGGTCGGCACCCCCTCGAACATCGCCCAAGCCGGGACGATCGACGCCAGCAGGAAGGCGACGGCATCGTCCCCGCGGCGGCGCCACGCGAACGGGATCGCCAGGGCGGCGAAGGCGGCGCCGGGCCAGAAGGTCGCGAAGAACACCAGCGCGTAGGTGCCCGGCGGCGCCCAGTGCTTCTCTTTGGCGCTGCCGACCTTGGCCAGCATGTCGTGGCCGACGGCTTCGGTGAAGAAGGCGTCGCCGCTGCGCCAGGCGATCGCCAGGAACCACGGCGCGACGATGAGGGCAACGATCGCGAGGCCGGACCACGGGCGCAGCGACAGGATCCAGCGGCCGGAGCGCGCCTTCCACGACAGCGCCAGCATCGGCAGGCCGACGAACAGCGGCACCATCGGGCCCTTCACCAGGATGCCGAGGGCCAGCCCGAGCCAGAAGGCGAGCCGGCCTGCGGTCGAGGGCCCGGGGCCGGACCGCCCGAGCCAGGCGCGGGCGAGCGCGCCGAGCGAGGCGACGGAGCACGCGGTCAGCAGCGCGTCGGTCTTGGCGAGGTGCGCTTCGGCCGCGAGCATCAAGCAGGCGCCGAACAGGGCGCTGGCGAGGAAGGCGCCGCGGCGGGCGAGGAAGGCGAGCGCCGCCCAATAGGCCAGCAGCACGGCGGCGGTCGCGCCGAGCAGCGAGGGGATGCGGTAGAGCGCGATCGCGGTCCGCGCCTCGGGCACGCCGAGCGCTTCGCCCGCCGCCACCGCGGCGGCCTGCGCCCAGTAGATGCCCACCGGCTTCTTGTGGCGGGCCTCGCCCTGGAAGCGGATGTCGACGCCGTCGCCGGTCTCGAGCATCTGCTTCGAGGCCTGGGCGAAGCGCGGCTCGTCCCGGTCCATCGGCTGCAGCGAGATCTGGCCGGGCAGGAAGCAGACGAGGCAGAGCGCGAGGAGCCACGCGCAGGCCCGCGCATGGCTCGCCGACACGGTGTTCAGGAGGAAGTCGCCGAACGCGAAGCCGGGTCCGGGCCGCGCGGCAAGGACGGGTCGCCCCGCGGCTTCGCTGGGGGTCATGGGCGCCGTGCGGACGGGAGGGGATAAGCCGAGAAGGCGGTCATGCGCGGCTCCGGAACCGGCAACCGGCCTCGTCGTTCGGTCGATGCCCAGACGGGCGGCGGTGTCGATGATGCGGGCGGGATTGTCAAATGCCGGCCCCGCCGCCAAAGCCGCGGGGCCGGTCACAGGATGCGGGCTACGCCCGGTCGACGCTGGCGGCGGTGATCTCGGCGATCTTGGTGGCGCCGGCCTGGCGCATGATCGTCTCGAACTCGCGTTGCAGGATGTTGAGGACCGCCTCGACGCCGGGCTGGCCGAAGGCGGCCAGGCCCCAGACGTAGGGGCGGCCGACGCACACGGCGGTGGCGCCCAGCGCCAGAGCCTTGAGCACGTCGGTGCCGCGGCGGAAGCCGCCGTCGATCAGCACCGGCACCCGGCCGTTCACCGCCGCCACGACCTCCGGCAGCACGCCGATGGTCGATTGCAGGCTCTCCTCGGCCCGGCCCCCGTGGTTCGACACGATCAGCGCGTCGACGCCGTGATCGAGGGCCGTCTTCGCGTCCTCCTTGGTGACGATGCCCTTGAGCACGAGCTTGCCCTTCACGATGCCGCGCAGGCGCCGCACGTAGTCCCAGGTCATGCCGGTCCCGTAGAGGTTGGTCACCCGGTCGACGTCGATCCCGTCGAACATCGGCTTGCGGCTCACCTCGTTCTTGAAGCCGGGCGTGTGGCAGTCGGTGCAGGTGCGGGTGTCGGTGCGGCGCTCGCGGAACAGGGTCTCGGTGTTGCGCCCGCCCTGGCGGTCCACCGTCAGCACGATGGCCGGCGCGCCGGCCTTCTCCGCGCGCTTCACCAGCGCCTCGGTCACCGCCCAGTCGTCGGTCGGATAGAGCATGAACCAGACAGGGGCGCCGCGCTCCTTGATCACGTCCTCGATCGCCGACGACCCCACCGTCGACAGGATCATTGGGTGGCCCTTCACCCGGGCGGCCCGCGCCACCGCCAGCTCGGCGTCCGGGTGGAACGCGCCCTGGCTGCTCACCGGAGCCAGCGCAATCGGGCTCGCCCAGGTCTCGCCGAAGATCTTCACGCTCGTGTCGATCTTGCGCACGTCGATCAGCCGGCGGGCGCGGATGCGGATGTGCTCGAACCCGTCGCGGTTCGCCTTCAGGGTTTCGTCGCCGTCGACGCCGCTGGCGAGGTAGCCGTAATGGGCCGGCGGCAGCTCCTTCTTGGCCACCATCTCGAAGTCGAACACGTTGAGCGCCTGGGCCGGCGCGGCGATCAGGTCGCCGTTCATCACCGGCGCCTGCCGCAGCACGTCGTAGCTCTGGGCGAGCGCCCCCGAGGCGCCTGATTCGAGCAGCGTGGCGAGCGCGCCGACCGCCCCCGAGGCGAGGATCGGGCTGGCAGAGAAGAACTCCAGCAGCTTGCGGCGGCTGATGGCAGGATCGGTCGCGGCGGCGGGCCGGGGATGCAGGCGGTCGGACATATGATTCTCGAAAGGCCAAGTTCTACAGAGACTTGCGCTTGGCCTTCGGCGAGCTTGGCAGCAAGGCGCGCCTGCGCACGGCAGGTATGTTGCAGCGCACAAGATGCGGTTTTGTCACGGTCGCCGCCGCCGTTGGTCCGTGGACCGGTTTTTGGGCTGCGTAGGACCGCGCCTCCCCCACGAAGGCGGCGAGCTTCATCGGCGCGAGGCCGGGGGCTCGCGGTCAACGTGCGATCACTGGAGGGGTCGGACGACGCCCTATCGCGCCATACCGACTGCCTACCGCGCGGTGCGGAACACCTGCAGGTCGAGGTCCCGCACCTTCTTGCGCAGGGTGTTGCGGTTGACGCCGAGCAGCTCCGCCGCACGGATCTGGTTGCCCCGGGTGGCGGCCAGCGCCGCGCCGATCAGCGGGCCTTCGATCTCGCGCAGGATGCGGTGGTAGAGCCCGGGCGGCGGCAGGGTGTCCCGGTAGTTAGAGAAGTAATCCGACAGGTGGCGCTCCACCGCGCCGGACAGGGTCTCGTTGTCGGCGCCGGCCTTGCGGGCGGTGCCGTTGCCGGCCGAGGCCGGGGGGCTGAGCGGCAGCGTATCGAGCTCCGCCTCGATGACCGGGCCGGTGATGGTCTCCTGCGGGTAGAGGGCGGCCAAGCGTCGGACGAGGTTCTCGAGCTCGCGCACGTTGCCGGGCCAGCGGTAGCGCTTCAGCCGCTCCATCGCCTCGCCGTCGAGCATCTTTCGCGTCAGGCCCTCGCGCTCGACCTGGATGAAGAAGTGGCGGACGAGGTCCGGCACGTCCTCGGAGCGCTCGCGCAGCGCCGGCAGCCGCAGCGGCACCACGTTGAGCCGGAAGAACAGGTCCTCGCGAAAGATCCCCTGCTGGATCGAGATGCGCAGGTCCTTGTTGGTTGCGGCGATGATGCGGACGTTGGTCTTGATCGGCACACGGCCGCCCACCGTCGTGTACTCGCCCTGCTGCAGCACGCGCAGCAGCCGGGTCTGCGCCTCCATCGGCATGTCGCCGATCTCGTCGAGGAACAACGTGCCGCCCTCCGCCTGCTCGAAGCGGCCGGCGGAGCGCTGCAGCGCGCCGGTGAAGGCGCCCTTCTCGTGGCCGAACAGCTCGGATTCGATCAGGTCGCGCGGGATCGCGGCCATGTTGACCGGCACGAACGGCCCGGTGCGGCGGCGGCCGTAATCGTGGAGCGCGCGCGCCACCAGCTCCTTTCCGGTGCCGGATTCGCCGGTGATCATCACGGTGAGGTCGGTGGGCATCAGCCGGGCGAGCGCACGGTAGATCTCCTGCATCGCCGGCGAGCGCCCGACGAGCGGGATGTCCTCGTTGTCGGGGGCCGAGGCGGCCGCCGCCGTACCGCGGGGCCGCGACAGCGCCCGGCCGACGATGGCGATCAGCTCCTTCAGGTCGAAGGGTTTCGGCAGGTACTCGTAGGCGCCGCGCTCGGACGCGCGGATCGCGGTCATGAAGGTGTTCTGCGCGCTCATCACGATGACCGGCAGCTCCGGCCGCACCCGCTTGATCCGCGGCAGCAGGTCGAACACGTTCTCGTCGGGCATGACCACGTCGGTGATGACGAGGTCGCCCTCCCCTTGCGCCACCCAGCGCCACAGGGTCGCGCAGTTGCCGGTGGACCGGACTTCGTAGCCGGCCCGCGACAGCGCCTGGTTCAGGACGGTGCGGATCGCGGCGTCGTCGTCCGCGACGATGATGTGGCCGTTGGGCATGACTCTTACTCGGGCTCCGCGACCGCTTCGCGCCCGTCGCGGGCGCTCGACATGGGCAGCAGGATTCGGAAGGCGGTGCGGCGGGGGGCGGGATCGCACTCGACGATGCCCCCATGGTCGCCGACGATCTTGGCGACCAATGCAAGTCCGAGGCCGGAGCCTTGCGCCTTCGTCGTCACGAACGGATCGAACAGGTCCGGCAGCAGGTCTGGCGAGATGCCCGGGCCGTTGTCGCGCACCGCCACCTCGATCGGCAGGCTGACGCGCTCGCGCGAGCCCGGGACCTGGAGGCGCAGGCCGGTGCGGAAGGCGGTCGACAGGGTGATCTCGCCGTCGACCGCGTCGGCGCCGATCGCTTCCGCCGCGTTCTTCACGAGGTTCAGGATCACCTGGACCAGCTGGTCGCGGTTGCCGAGCACCGGCGGCAGCGACGGGTCGTAGGTCTCGACGAAGCGGATGTGGCGCCCGAAGCCGGATTGCGCCGAGCGCTTCACCTGGTCGAGCACCCCGTGGACGTTGACCGGGCCGCGCTCGACCGGCCGCTCGTCGCCGAACAGCTCCATCCGCTCGACGATCCGCACGATCCGGTCGGTCTCCTCGCAGATCAGGCTGGTCAGCACCCGGTCCTCCTCGGGCCCGGACTGCTCGAGCAGCTGGGCCGCGCCGCGGATGCCGGCGAGCGGGTTCTTGATCTCGTGTGCGAGCATCGCGCCGAGCGCCACCATCGAGCGCGCCGCGCCGCGATGCGTCAGCTGGCGGTTCATCTTGTCGGCGATGGTGCGCTCCTGGAGCATCAGCACCACCGCCTCGGCGTCGTCCCCGAGCGAGGTCGCGAATACGTCGACGCTGCGCTCGGCGCCCGAGCGCGGCTGGGTCAGCTCGACCCGGTACTCGCTGACGCTGGAGCCTCGGCGGCGCACCTCCGCCACCAGCGCGATGATCGGCGAGGCGAAGGGGATGATGTCGCGGAGCCGACGCCGCTGCATCAGCCGGGCGGAGTAGTCGAAGAACGCCTCGGCCGCGTGGTTGCAGTGCATGATGCGATCGTCCGCGCCGATGGTCAGCACCGGCAGCGGCAAGGCGTTGATCACGGCCTCCGCGCTCGGCATGCCGCGCGGTCTCGCCGCAAGGTCCTTGCTCGAAGCCTCATGGCCGACCGGCACGGCGTCGCCCCTACTTTCCCCGTCGCTCATGCGGCCTCCGCGATCGCCGGGGCGGCCTCGAAGGCGGCCCGCAGGAGCCGATCCGCCACCTCCGGGTCGGTGGTGGTCAGGAGCCGAGTGCGCTCGGATGCGCCGAGGCCGCCGGCGGCCTCGGCATAGGCCGCCAGGTGCTTGCGGGCGTGGCGCACCCCCATGTGTGGGCCGTAGAGCGCAATGAGCCCGGCGTAGTGCGACGCCGCCAGCGCCGCCCGCACCGTCCGCGAGAGCGACGGCACCGGGCGCCCGGCCAGGCCCGCGGCGATGGCGCCGACGAGCCACGGCCGCCCGACGGCCGCGCGGCCGACCATGATGCCGGCGGCACCCGAGGCCGTCAGGCACGCCCTGGCGGTGGCCAGGTCCGTCACGTCGCCGTTGGCGATGACGGGGATCGACACCGCGGACACGACCGCGCGGATCGCCGCCCAATCGGCGCTGCCCTTGTAGAATTGCTGGCGGGTGCGGCCGTGCACGGTCACCGCGTTCAGCCCCAGCGCCTGCGCCCGGCGGGCGAGGTCCGCCGCGTTCAGGCTCTGGTGGTCCCAGCCGAGACGCATCTTCACCGTCACCGGGATCGACACCGCCTCGCGGACCGCCGCAAGCAGGCGGCCGGCGTGGTCGAGGTCGCGCATCAGCGCCGAGCCGGAGGCGATGCCGGTGACGACCTTGGCCGGGCAGCCCATGTTGACGTCGATCACGTCCGCGCCGTTCGCCTCGGCGATCCGCGCGGCCTCCGCCATCGGCTCGGGCGCGCAGCCGGCGAGCTGGACGACGTGGGGCGCGATGCCCGAGCCCTCCGCGCGAAGCCGCGCCTCCTCCGACCCGCGGGCGAACTCGGCGGCCGCGACCATCTCCGACACCACCGCGCTCGCGCCGGCGCCTTGAGCGATCCGGCGCATGTGCAGGTCGGTGACGCCCGACAGCGGCGCCAGCAGCACCACTGGGTCGACCGAGCGCTCCCCTCGCAGTACGCTCAAATAATGATCAGCCATCATTCTGCACAACAAATAGACAAAAGCGGTTCGATGCAAGCCCCAAGGCGGGGGTCGGGCGGGGAACCGCGCGATTTGATTTCGCTTCATCCCCCGCTTAAACGACAGGCAGATTTTTGTGGACCCGGACCGGCCGCATGGCAGGCGGTCGCGGCCACGGCACGACGGAACCCCAGCCATGTCCGAACCCGGATCGAGCGTCGCCGTCGTCGTCGTGGCGGCCGGTCGCGGCATCCGCATCGGCGGCGGGATGCCCAAGCAATACCGCCGCGTCGGCGGGCAGGCGGTCCTCACCCGCACCCTCGACGCCCTCGGGGGCGATCCCGTCATCGACCGCATCCAGGTGGTCATCGCGGCCGACGCGGCGGCGTTCTTCGAGACCTGCCGCGCCGAGCTGTCGCCCGCCGTCGCCGACAAGCTGCTGCCGCCGGTCGAGGGCGGCGCGACGCGGCAGGATTCGGTCCGGGCCGGCCTCGAGGCCCTCGCCGCGGCCGGGGCCCCGGACGTGGTCCTCGTCCACGACGCGGCCCGGCCCTTCGTCGATTCCGAGCTGATCGCGCGCGCGGTCGCCGCCGGCCGCGACCACGGCGCCGCGGTGCCGGGAGTGGCAGTCGCCGACACGATCAAGCTCGTCGAGGACCGTGACGGCATCGGGCGCGTGCGCGAGACCCCGGCCCGCGAGAATCTGCGCGCGGTGCAGACGCCGCAGGCCTTCGCCTTCGGCCTGCTGCGCGCTGCGCACCGGGCCGCGGCCGAAGAAGGCCTCCACGCCTTCACCGACGACGGGGCGCTGGCCGAATGGGCCGGGCACGCCGTCGTGGTGTTCGCCGGCAACCTGCGCAACCGCAAGATCACCCAACCCGCCGACCTGATCGAGGCCGACCGGGCCTTCGCCGGCCCGTCCGCCACGGGCTCGGGCGCGGAGACCGCCAAGGACATTGCCATGACCACCTACGTGACCCGCCTCGGCACCGGCTTCGACGTGCACGCCTTCACCGAGGGCGACCACGTCTGGCTCGGCGGCGTGAAGATCCCGGCCGACCGCGGCGTGCTCGCCCATTCCGACGGCGACGTCGCCCTCCATGCGCTCACCGACGCCCTGCTCGGCGCCATCGCCGACGGCGACATCGGCACGCATTTTCCGCCCTCCGACGAGCAGTGGCGCGGTGCCTCCTCGGACCGGTTCCTCGCCCACGCCTGCACGCTGGTCCGCGCACGCGGGGGCCGCATCGACCACCTCGACATCACGGTGCTGGCGGAAGCCCCCCGCATCGGCGCCCACCGCGAGGCGATCCGCGCGCGCATCGCCGAGATCTGCGCCGTGCCGCTCACCGCGGTGTCGATCAAGGCGACGACGACGGAGAAGCTCGGCTTCGTCGGCCGCGCGGAAGGCCTCGCCGCCCAGGCCGCCGCCACGGTGCGGCTGCCGGAGGACGCGGAGGCCGACCCCGTCGACGCCCAGGCCGAGACGGCCATGCGCCAGGGCTGACGGCCTCGGACCGGCACCGCCGGACTTCCTCATCCCGATGATCCGGTGCAGGATCCGGAAATGACGGAACTTCTCGAACAGGGGGTCGCCGCGGCCCGGGGCTTGGCCCCTGACCGGCAGTACGACATCGCCCGCATGGTCCTGAGGATCGCCGAGGAGGCGCGACGGCCGGCCGCCCTGACCGCCGAGGACGAAGCGTCGTTCGCGATCTCCCGCGCCCAGTCCGCCCGCGCCCAGTCCGCCCGCGCCCAGTCCGCCCGCGGCGAGTTCGCCACCGACGACGTGGTGCGGGCGGTCTGGGCGAAGCACGGCTTGTGAAGCTTCGCTTCACGCCTGCGGCCCTCGCGGAACTTGACGATACGCTAAGCTACGTCCGCCCGCGCTCGCCGCACGGGGCGGATCGGGTCCAGGCCCGGTTGCACGCCACGTTGGACCTGTTGTTGCTTTATCCCGAGTCTGAACGCGGCACGCGCCTGCCCGGGCTGCGGCGGATCGCAGCCAACCCGTATCCCTACGTCGTCTTCTACGACGTCTCGCGCGATGCCATCGTCGCCATCGCGATCCGCGACGCCGCCCGCGATCCCGATTCGATGCCGGACGGCGAGGAGACCTGAGCGATGTTCGACGACTCCCTCCTGGCCCGCGCCACGGCTCTGGTCGCGGCCTACGCCAAGGCCGGCACCCGAATCGCGACGGCGGAATCCTGCACCGGAGGCCTCGTCGCCGGCCTGCTGACCGCGGTGCCCGGCTCGTCGGCGGTGGTCGAGCGCGGCTTCGTCACCTACTCGAACGAGGCGAAATCCGAGGCGATCGGGGTGCCCGCCGAACTCATCGAGGCGCATGGGGCGGTCAGCGAGGCCGTCGCCCGCGCGATGGCGGACGGCGCGCTCGCGACCTCGCGGGCCGACGTGGCGGTGGCGATCACCGGGATCGCAGGGCCCGGCGGCGGAAGCGCGGCCAAGCCCGTCGGCCTCGTGCATTTCGGCCTGGCGACAAGAGGTGGCGTACACCACCTGGAGCGGCGCTACGGCGACCTCGGCCGCGCCGAAATCCGACGCCGCGCTGTGCTGGACGCGCTGGACCTACTGGAATCGGCGCTCTGAAGCTGAGCCGCGCGGTTCAGCGACGAGACGAGCTGGACCAACCCTCGCGGAAGCGACGCGCCCCAAACCGCCTGAACCGCCCTCAGGCGGTGCCGTAGACCCGGTCTGCTCGGCTCTCGAAGGCGTCGGTGAACTTGCGGAAGGCGCGGTCGAACATCGTGCCCATCAGCAGGCCGAGGGCGAAGCTCTTGAATTCGTAGGTGATGAAGAAGTCGACGTCGCAGCCGCCGTCGCGGCCGGGCTTGAACGCCCAGCGGTTCTCGAGGTGCCGGAACGGGCCGTCGATGTACTCGGCGGTGATCTTGAGGTCCGCGGGGGCGAGGCCGACGCGGGTGGTGAAGCGCTCGCGGATCGCCTTGTAGCCGACGCCCATCTCGGCCACGAGCACCTCTGTCCCCTCCCCGGTTCCAGGCTGGCGCCGCAGCACGCGCAGCGATTCGCACAGCGGCAGGAACTCGGGGTAGTGCTCCACGTCGGCGACGAGGTCGTACATCTGCTGGGGCGAGTGACGCACCCAGCGGGTGATCCGGAAGGACGGCATCGACGGCTCAGGTTGTGAAGGGGGCGGAGGCGAGGGCTCCCGCGGGCATCAGCGCGCCGCCCCGCTGCGCGGTTCCCTCCAACGAGGCCCGCTCGATCGCCGCAGCCGACTCCGCCGGCACGCCGAACCGCGCGTTGCGGGCGGCCCGCAGCTTCGAAAAATCCTCGCCGGCATGGTGCGACGAGCGGGTCAGCGGCGTCGCCGAGACCAGCAGGAAGCCCTTGGCGTAGGCGGTGGTCTCGAAGGCCTTGAACTCGTCGGGCGGCACGAAGCGGATCACCTCGTGGTGCTTCTTGGTCGGCTGCAGGTACTGGCCGATGGTGAGGAAGTCGACGTCGGCCGAGCGCAGGTCGTCCATCAGCTGCACGACCTCGTTCCGCTCCTCGCCGAGGCCGACCATGATGCCGGATTTGGTGAAGATCGACGCGTCGAGCTCCTTCACCCGCTGGAGCAGGCGCACCGAGTGGAAGTAGCGGGCGCCGGGTCGGACCGTGAGGTAGTTGCCGGGCACCGTCTCGAGGTTGTGGTTGAACACGTCGGGCCGCGCCGCGACCACGGTCTCCAGCGCGCCGTCCTTGCGCAGGAAGTCCGGCGTCAGGATCTCGATCGTGGTGCCGGGGCTGAGCCGGCGGATCGCCGCGATGGTGCGGGCGAAGTGCTCGGCCCCGCCGTCGGCGAGGTCGTCGCGGTCGACGGAGGTGATGACGACGTGGTGCAGGCCGAGCTTGGCCACCGAGTCGCCGATCTTCTCCGGCTCGTCGGCGTCGAGGGCGCCCGGCAGGCCGGTGCGCACGTTGCAGAAGGCGCAGGCCCGCGTGCAGGTGTCGCCCATGATCATGAAGGTGGCGTGCCTCTTCTCCCAGCATTCGCCGATGTTAGGGCAGCCGGCCTCCTCGCAGACCGTCACGAGGCCGTGCTCGCGCACGATCGCGCGGGTCTCGGCCCAGGCGGGGGACCCCGGCGCCTTCACGCGGATCCAGTCCGGCTTGCGCAGCTGCACCGGCTGGTCCGGCCGGTGCGCCTTCTCCGGGTGGCGGATGCGGGGCGCGAGCGGCGGCCGCGGATCGTTCTTCAGCAGATCGAGGACGGTCGCCATGCCACACCGCGTGCGAGGCACCCGCGGCGCGGGCATCGGGAGAGAGTTTCGACTTAAGGCGTCCGGACCCATGCCGCAAACCGCCGCGACCGCAGGTCGCCCACGAACCCGAGACAGGGCTTGCGGATTCGTCACGGCGGACTGGTCCGCGCGATCGGCCGCAACCGGCCGCTGGAACCCGGCGGGACCGATCCGGTTCCCTCGGTTTCCAGCCGTACGCGGCCCGCATCGAAGGACGATCGCTTGACCCGGATCCTGCGCCTCGCGCTCGCCGCGCCCCTGTCGCTCGCGCTCGGCGCACACTTTGCGCTCGGCGCCTCTGTCGCCCTCGCCGCCCCCGGCCCGGAGGACAAGCCGGCGCAGAGCGACGGGCTGGTGGTGCCGGGCACCGGGCCGGGCACCAGCGCGGGCGGCGGCCCCTCCGACGTCGGGATCAAGCGCGCCGGATCGAAGGCGGATGCCGAGGGCCGCAACAAGCTCGTGCCCGCCGGCTTCCTCACCACCGACGTGATCGGCATCAAGGTCTCGGACAACGCCGGCAACGCGCTCGGCACCGTCGTCGACCTGGTGATGGAGGACGGGCGCACTTTGACGGCGGTGGTGCTCGACATCGGCGGCTTCCTCGGCGTCGGCACGCGCTACGTCGCGGTGCAGCCGGCCGCCCTGATCCTGTCGCCGGGCGGCGACCGCTACGCCGCCACGCTGGACATGAGCAAGGAACAGCTCGGGGCCGCGCCGGATTTCAAGTACAGCAAGTACAAGCCCCAAAACTGACCCCTCGTCAGGTGGTTGCGGTCGGTTCCGGAGCTTATGAGCCGGCCAATCCCGGCCCTGCTCGGGCGCCGAAATCCGCCTTCAAGAATGTCGCTTACGGTCAAGCTTGGCTATGACGCCGTCCACGGGATTTTCGGTGGGAACGGTGATGGTCGAGGCCTTGCGGAAGGCGATCCGGTTGCGCGCGACGCGGCGCTCGCGCGACCTGCGGATCGGCACCAGCGGCTGCGCCCGCACGCCGCCGGCCGGCATCGCCGACCGCGCCGCGCCCTCCGCCCACAGCCTCACGGCCCGCGAGCTGATCGCGATGGCGCAGGCCGCGCGCCGGACGCGAAGCCCGGAGACGCGAGAGGGCTGAGGTGTCTTAGAGCATGTTCGGTGATCTCTGGATCACCGGACATGCTCTATCTTGTTGTGTGGTCGCATTTTCCTCACGCGAGCCGGCATCCACCTCGCTGAAAAATGCTCTAGCCGCCGCCCGGGGCAGCGCCGAGGCCCGCCACCTGGCAGATGTCGCGGGCGGGTTCGGCCAGCACCGTCTGGGCGGCAGCGACTTCAGGTTGCGCGGGCGCCGACACGGCGAGGGTCTGGGCGGCGTGGATCGCCTCGGCCGGGATTGTCTCGGCAAAGGCCATCGCCGTCGGTACCGGCGGCGGCGTCTGGCTCAGGCTGCCGGCCTTGCGCTTCTCGTAGAAGGCGTTGCCGCCCGCCACCGCCACGTAGTGCATGTTGTCGTAGGGGTATTTCCGGCCTGCGGTGTGGAAGTACATCGCCCGGCCGACCTTGGGATGGCGTTCGCCGGCCAGGATCGCGTCCGCCGCGTCGGCGACCTTCGACAGATCCTTCTCCGCCATCGGCTTCGTCAGCACGCCGGCCGCGAATTGCCGTGGCTGGCCGACCACCGAGCAGATGCCGCCGTTCGGGAAGGCGGCGTTCTCCAGGCGGTTCATCACCACCGTCCCGACCGCGAGAAGGCCCTCGGGGTCGCTGCGGTTCGATTCGAAGTACATCGCGCGGCCGAGGCAGTCGCGCTCCGCGTCCGACACCACCATCGGCTTGCCGTGCGTCGCGCCGGTGACGAGGGCGGTGTTCGCGCTGGTGTTGCAGGCGCCGAGGCTCGGTCCGAGCAGCAGGACCGACAGGGCCGGCACCGTCCATCTCGCCCGAACACCCTGCATGCCGTCCCGCCTCCCAGCCCGTCGCCCCGCCGATGCGACGCGTTCCGGCCAAGCTCTGTCCGAAAGGCGCGGATTTTGTGGCGCCCGAATTGTTTGGCGTTGTGGTGAACCGACGGTTGCATCAGCGCAGCTGGGCTTGCGCCTTCAGCATCGCCATGGCGGTCTCGCGGAACGCGGCGGTGGGCACGGCGACGGACGGGGTGCGCCCCTCCTCCGGGTTGCCCGCCACGAGCACGCCGACCACCACGGGGCGTCCGCCTTCGACCTGCAGCAGCGCCGAGCCGGATTCGCCGGGCACCGCGCGGCAATCGTGCAGCAGCAGGGACGCCGGCCCAGGGTTTCGCCACGCGCTGCAATGCCCCTGCGCGGTCATGAGTTGCGGCTTCAGCCGGCTGTAGCCCGCCCGGCGGATCCCGCGGCGGATCGCGGCCGGGTCGGCGTCGGGGGCTGCATCCTCCAGCGTCAGCGGCGTACCGGGGATCGGCTCGACGAGCTCCACGAGGGCCCAGTCGGCCTGCATGTTCGGTTGCGCGGTGCCGTAGGCGTAGTCGTCCGCCTTGCGGTAGGCGGCGGCCAGGCTGTGGGCGCGGTAGGCACCCTGGCGATAGCCGGCCACGAAGTGGATCACGCCGGGGTTGACCCAGCGCTTGCGCGGTTCGTCCCACAGGCAGTGGGCGGCGGTGAGCGCGAGGCGCGGCCCGATCAGGGTCGCGGTGCAGGATTGCAGGCGGTTGGTGCCGAGCACCACGTTGAGCTTGCCGATCGCGCTGTAGGGCCAGGCCTCCGCATCGAAGGCCATGTCCTCAGCGCGCGCGGCGCCGGCCCACAGGCCCGCGCAGAAAAGGACGAGGGCGCGCACCGGCCTCAACCCGCCACGTGGCGGGCGAACGACGCGAGATCGATGTTGCCGCCGCTGATCACCACGCCGACGCGCTTGCCCCGCACGTCGCGGCGGCCGTGCATCACCGCCGCGGCCGCGAGGCAGCCGGTCGGCTCGACGACGAGCTTCATGCGCTCGGCGAAGAAGCGCATCGTGGCGACGAGCTCGTCGTCCGTCACCGTGACGATGTCGGCGACGCGCTCCTGAATGATCGGGAAGGTCATCGATCCGAGGAAGGTGGTCTGCGCGCCGTCGGCGATGGTGCGCGGCACCGGGATCGTCACGATCCGCCCCGCGCGGAACGATTGCTGCCCGTCGTCGCCGGCCTCCGGCTCGACGCCGATCACCGTGCAGCCCGGCGCCAGCTCGGCGGCGACCAGCGCGCAGCCCGACAGCATGCCGCCGCCGCCGAGGCAGACGACGAGCATGTCGAGCGGCCCGGTCTCTTCGATCAACTCGAGGGCCAGCGTCCCCTGGCCGGCGATCACGTCCGGATGGTCGTAGGGCGGGATCAGGGTTAGGCCACGCGCCTCCGCCAACGTCCGCCCGAGGGCGACGCGATCCTGGGTGTAGCGGTCGTAGCGCACCACCTCGGCGTCGTAGCCCTGGGTCGCCGCGACCTTCATCGCCGGCGCGTCCTCCGGCATCACGATGGTGGCCGGCACGTTCAGGATGCGGCTCGCCAGGGCGATCGCCTGGGCGTGGTTGCCCGAGGAATAGGCGATGACGCCGCGCGCCCGCGCGTCGTCGTCGAGCGCCGCGATCGCGTTGTAGGCGCCGCGGAACTTGAAGGCGCCGGCCCGCTGCAGGTTCTCCGCCTTGAAGAACAGGCTCGCCCCGGTGCGTTCGTCGGCGGTGCGCGAGGTCAGCACCGGGGTGCGGTGCGCCACGCCGGCGATGCGCTCGGCGGCGCGCGCCACGTCGGCGAAGGTCGGCAGGCGCTGGGTCGCATCGGTCATCGGCGGCTCGCTGGGGCGCCCGCACCGCTCGCGCCCCGGGCGCGACCCTTCGGCGAGGGAGCCTCGGCCGCATCCTATACGCGCTGCCGGGCGGCTCCGGCACCCTCGGCGCAACCGGAGCCAATCGGCCGCTCGGCTCTTATCTCCCGGTCAGGCCGGTTGGTTGGGCTTGGTGGCTTGCGAAACAGGGATTCACGGGACCATGCGGACAGGTACGAAGATCGGGCTCGGGGCGCTTGCGGTCCTTCTCCTCGGCGGTGCGGCCTTCGTGCGGTTCGCGGTCTATCCCGAGAGCGCGTCGCTCCAGCTCGCCGACGGCCAGGGGGCGAGCCCGACCCTGCCCGCTCCGAACGCCACGCCGCTGCCCACCGTCAACATCGCGCCGGCCGCGGGTTGGGCGAAGGGTGCGAAGCCCGTGCCTGCCTCCGGCCTGTCGGTCGCCGCCTTCGCCGAGGGGCTCGACCACCCGCGCTGGCTCTACACGCTGCCGAACGGCGACGTGCTGGTTGCCGAGAGCAACACGCCGCCCTCCGACGGGAAATTCCCCGGCGTGAAGGCCTGGATCGCCGGGAAGATCATGGATCGGGCGGGCGCGGGGGTGAAGAGCCCGGACCGGATCACGCTGCTGCGCGACGCCGACGGGGACGGCGTCGCCGAGGTGAAGACGGTCTACCTCAAGAACCTGACCTCGCCGTTCGGCATGGCGCTCGTCGGCAACGATCTCTACGTCGCCAACGCCGACGCCCTGGTGCGGGTGCCCTACGAGGCGGGCAAGACCGAGAACGCCGCGACTCCGGAGAAGGTCGTCGACCTGCCGGCCGGGATCAACCACCACTGGACCAAGAACGTCGTCGCGAGCCCCGACGGCACCCGCCTGTTCGTCACCGTCGGCTCGAACAGCAACGTCGCCGAGAACGGGCTCGAGGCTGAGAAGGGCCGCGCCGCGATCTGGGAATACACTCTCGCAACCAAGGCCTTCCGCGAATTCGCCACCGGCCTGCGCAACCCGAACGGCCTCGGCTTTGAGCCCAAGACCGGCACGCTCTGGGCCGCCGTGAACGAGCGCGACGAGATCGGCAGCGACCTCGTGCCGGACTACGTCACCTCGGTGAAGGAGGGGGGATTCTACGGCTGGCCCTACAGCTATTACGGCCAGCACGTCGACGACCGCGTCAGCCCCCAGCGGCCGGATCTCGTCGCCAAGGCGATCGTGCCGGACTACGCGCTGGGCCCCCACACCGCCTCCCTCGGCATCGTTTTCTCGCAGGGCGCGAACCTGCCGCCGGCGTGGACGAGCGGCCTGTTCGTCGCCCAGCACGGTTCGTGGAACCGGCGGCCGAAGAGCGGCTACAAGGTGATCTACGTTCCGTTCGCCGACGGCCGCCCCGCGGGCAAGCCAATCGACGTGCTCGCCGGCTTCCTTGACGCCGACGAGAAGGCGCAGGGGCGCCCGGTGGACGTGGCCTTCGACAAGACCGGGGCGCTGCTCGTCTCGGACGACGTCGGCAACGCGGTCTGGCGCGTGACGGGGGCGGCAGCCTCACAGTGAGGGCTCGCGGTCAAATGTCCGCGTACGGCTGAAGTCGAGCGTGGAGATGATGCTGCCGCGGCCCTGACTGAGGCTGTCCCCAGCGCCTTCGGCGGCGCTGGGAACCGTTGCATTGGTGGCTGGCTTCCGGGATTGGGTCGGTGAATAACTTATGCCGCATCCGTTCATCCTGCACACAGACAGGGTATGCGATGTGCGATCACGGCCTCCGTCGCTGGAAAAACGAGCTTCCGTGAAGATCGCCCTCATCGCCCACCTGAAGTTCCCCATCGCGCAGCCGTATCCGGGCGGTCTGGAGATGCACACGCATCTCCTCGCCGGCGCCCTGAAGCGACGCGGCCACGACGTGACGCTGTTCGCGTCGGAAGGCTCTGATCCGGCACTTGCGCCGGTCTACGTCTGCCAGCCCACCGGCGACGGCCTCGGCGATCCATTGCGGCATGCTTCGATCGACCGCGCCGAGAACGCGGCCTATGCGCGGATCATGGACGCGGTGCGCAACGGCGACTTCGACATCGTGCACAACAACAGTCTTCATGATTGGCCGCTGCGCCGAAGCCGCGACCTCGCGATCCCGATGGTGACGGCCCTGCACACGCCGCCATTCGAATCCCTGGAGGCGGGCGTGCGCGCCGCGCCCGTTACGATGCCCTTCGCCGCCGTCTCGAACCACACCGCCGACGCCTGGCGCGAGATCGTCGCCGAGCCGGTGGTGATCGGCAACGGCGTCGAGCTTTCTGTCTTCGTCTACCGCCCGGTGCCGGACCCGGTGCCGCACGTGTTCTGGTCCGGCCGGATCGTGCCCGAGAAGGGCCTCCACCTGGCGATCGATGCCGCACGCGCCGCCGGCCTGCCGCTGCATTTCGCCGGCCCGCGCCCGAACCCCGCCTACTGGGCCGACTGGATCGCCCCGCGGCTCGGGGACGACCTCACCGATCTCGGCCATCTCGGCCATGCCGACCTCGCGCGCCACCTCGGCGGGGCGCGGGCGGCTTTGGTGACCCCGCGCTGGGAGGAGCCGTTCGGCCTCGTGGTCGCCGAGGCGCTGGCCTGCGGCACCCCGGTCGCCGGCTTCCGCCGCGGCGCGCTGCCCGACATCCTCGACGCGTCGTGCGGCGCGCTCGCCGAGCCCGACGACGTCGCGAGCCTGTCCGACGCCATCGTCCGCGCCGTCGCCCTCGACCGCCGGGCCTGCCGCCAGCGGGCCGAGGACCTATTCGACGCCGACGCGATGACCGCCGGCTACGAGGCGCTGTACGAGGCGGCGCTCGCCGCCCACGACCTTTCGCGCCTTCCGCCGCCGCGCCTGCGCCGCGTCGCCGGGGCCCAGGCCTGACCATGCGCCCGTCCGAACAGGCGGTCGTCTGCGTGCCCGCCCGCGACGAGGAGGTGTGCCTGCCGCGCCTCCTGCGCTCGCTCGCCGCCCAGGACGGCATCGCGGCCGACGTGCGCCTTCGCGTCCTGATCGTGGCCAACAACTGCACCGACGGCACCGTCGCCGCCGTGCGCGCGATGCAGGCCGCCGACATCGCACCCACGCTCGCGATCCGGGTCGTCGAGGCGCAGCTGTCGGGGGCCGAGGCCCATGTCGGGACCGCCCGGCGGATGGCGCTGGATGCCGGCGCCGCCTGGCTCGAAGCCGACGGATGCCCCGACGGGATCCTGCTCACCACCGATGCCGACGCGCGGGTGCCGCGCGGCTGGCTCGCGGCCAACCTTCGGGCGCTCGAAGGGGCCGAGATCGTCGGCGGCCGCCTCGTGATCGACCCGGAGGACGCGGTCGACCCGGCGCTCGCCGACCTGCACGCCCGGATCGAGCGCTACTGGGCCTCCGTTCGCCGGATCGAGGACGCGCTCGATCCGCCGCTGCACGATCCGGCCCCCCGGCACGGCGACCACACCGGTGCCAGCTTGGCGCTTCGCGCCGCGCTCTACCGGAGCGTCGGCGGCCTGCCGGCCCTGCCGCGCGGCGAGGACAACGCCCTCGTCGCCCGCGTCCGCGAGGCCGGCGGCCGCCTGCGCCACTGCCCCGACGTGTCGGTGATGGTCTCCGACCGCGCCGCCGGCCGGGCCCAGGGCGGCATGGCCACCGAGATGATGCGCCGCGCCGCGACCGCCCGCGCCGGCCTGCCCTACCGCCTCCCCGCGCCGCGCCATTGGGAAACGGTGATCGCCCGCCGTGCCGCCCTCCGGCGCACCTGGCTCGGCCTGGAGGGCACGGCGCGCCACGCGGCCCTTGCAGCGTTCGGCCTGACCGTGGCGGACCTCGCGGCCATCGATCCCGACGCCTGCGTCAACGACATCGCCTTCGTCGAGCGGGCGAGCCCGCTTTGCGAGGCCGCCGACGGGCCTGCCCCGGAGATGGATCTCGACGACGCGCTTGCGGGCTTCGACGCGATCCTGCGCCCGGGCGCGGCGGCGTGACGCGACCAGTCGGCTACTACGTCCACCATCAGGGCGCCGGCCACTGGCAACGGGCCTGCCTGATCGCCCGCGAGATGAAGCGGCCGTGCACGCTGATCGGCACCCTGGCCGCATTCGATCGCGGCGGCGCGCCCGGGGCAACGCTCGACCTGCCCGACGACCGCCTGCCGGAGGGCGGGTTCGACGGGCGCGACGGCGCGGAGATGCGCCCGGAAGCGTTCCACTACGCGCCCCTCGGTCTGCCGGGCCTGCGCGACCGGATGGCGGCGATCGCGGCCTGGATCGCGGAAGCCGACCCGGTTCTGCTGGTGGTGGACGTCTCGGTCGAGGTCGCGCTGTTCGCGCGGCTGCTGTCGGTACCGGTGCTGATGGTCCGGCTTGCCGGCACCCGCGACGACCGGCCCCATCTCGAGGCCTTTCGCAGCGCCGAGTGCCTGATCGCTCCGTTCCCGCGAGGGCTCGACGGCGCGGCCCTCCCTGCCTGGGTCCGCGACAAGACGCATTACGCGGGCTTTCTCGGCGCGACCGCCCGCCCCGGCCCCGGGCCGGAGCCCGACGGCCCGATCGTCGTGGTGTTCGGCCGCGGCGGCGCGGGCGGAACCGTGGCGGCGCTCGCCGCCGCGGCGGGGGCGGGGGCCCGCCTCGGTGGCGCCCGG
>NZ_VRUT01000048.1:0-30345 GCF_008039465.1 Methylobacterium sp. WL120
GCGAGGTCGGCGCGGCAGCGGGCCGGGTCGGCGTCCGGCGCCAGCAGCAGGCCGCAGGACGCGCAAGCGATCGGGAAGTCGCGGCGCTCGCCGCCCGGATACGCGAGGTGCCGCCCGCTCGGCTCCAGCATGTCGGCGGCGCAGACGAAGCAGCGGCGCATCATCGATTTCCGATCCTCGACCTGCCCCGGCTTGCCGCGCGGGGCCGACGCCATACCTCCGCTTTTCCCCGCACAAAGTCCGCAAACCCCTGCCGCACGTGAACGCTCCCGTCGATCCGTCCTTCGTCGGCGACGCGCTTCCGCGCCTCGACCGGCCGCTCGCCGTCGTCGGCAACGCGCCGGGGGTCGAGGCCGCAGCCGCGATCGACGCGGCGGCCTGCATCGTGCGCTTCAACAACGTGGCGGGCTTCGGCGGAGCCGCCGGCTCCCGCGTCACGCACCTCGCCCTCGTCAACCGCGGCGGGCAGATGCGCGCGTGGCTGGCCGATCCGCGCTTCCTCGATCGCCCTGTGGTTCGCGCAGCGCAAGCCTTCATCCTGCCGTTCCCGATGCTCCCCGCCGAGCACAACCGGCCCGAGCAGACCTGCTGGACCCGCGAGGCGCTGGCCCGGCTCGCGCCCCTGGGCAAGCCGGTCCACGTCCTGCCCGAAGCCTTGCACGAAGAAGGACGGCGTCGCCTCGCTCCCGGCACCACCGGCAGGCCGAACCCGAGCACCGGATACCTGGTGACGCTGGCGCTCCTCCTCGCGCGGCCCGCCGGATCGGAGCCGGTCGACGCCTACGGCTTCGGCTTCGCCGGCTGGCCCGGGCATCCGTGGGCGGCCGAGCGCGCCTGGTTCGCGGAGGCCGAGGCGGCGGGCCGGCTCCGCCTGCACGAAGCCGGACGATGAGGTTTCTCGCATGACGACGCTCGTCACCGTCCTGAAAGGCGGCGGCCGCTACGACGCGACCTGGGTCGAACGCCTTGCCCGGGGCGTTCGGCGCCATGCCCCGGCCTTCGACCGCATCCTCTGCCTCACGGACCTTCCGCTCGAAGTCCCCGGGGTCGAGCGGGTCGCGCTTCGGCAGGGCTGGCCGGCGTGGTGGGCGAAGATGGAGGCGTTCCGCCCCGGCCTGACGCGGGGGACGACGCTGCTGTGTGACCTCGACACGGTCTTCACCGGCCCGGCCGACGCCCTGGCCGAGCCGGGCCTCGCCGCGATGGAGGACTACTTCCACAAGGACCGGCTCTCCAGCGCGCTGCTGCGCTGGGATGGCGACGACCTCGCTTTCCTCCACGCCGCCTTCGCCGCCGAGCCTGAACGCTGGATGGCGGCCGGCTCCTGCGGGCCGGTGCCGAACGGCGTGCACGGCGACCAGGTCGTCATCGACCACCTGATGCGCCGGGCGGGCGTGCGGCCGGCCTTCGTCCAGCGGCTCTACCCCGACCTCCTCGACTTCTACGATCCGCGGCGTGCGGAGCACGGGCCGGTGGTGATCTTCATCGGCGATGCCAAGCCCGACACCGCCGCCGGCCCAGTCCACACCGCCTGGGCGGAGCCCTGACGGGCCCGCGCGGGGGGCCGGCGAAGTCGCTTTTCAGCTCGGCGGCTTCTCGCCCGAGAGGCTGCCGACGCGCTCGGCCGCAAAGCGCGTGCGCAACCAGGCGGCCGCGGGGCCGCAGGGCCGCTGCTTGTGCCAGACCAGTTCGAGGGCGATCGGCCAGTCGCCCGCGTCGAACTGCAGGTCCGGCGTCACGAGGTCGGGCGCGGTCTGCGAGGCGGCGATCACGTGGTCGGTGACGAAGGCCCAGCCGATCCCGTGCTTGACCATCTCCAGGATCACCCAGTGGCTCTCGACCCACCACACCTCGGCGGCCACCCGCAGGCGGCGCTTCTCCGGCCCGTCGCCGCGTGCGGCGACCAGGATCTGGCGGTGGCGCTTCAGCTCCTCCCATTCCACCCGCGCCTTCGCCAACGGATGGTCGCGGCCGCAGACGAGCTTGAGCGGCACCCAGCCGATGGTCTGGAAGCCGAGTTCCGTCGGCAGGACCTCCTGGCGCCACATCACGCCGAGGTCGGCGGCGCCGGACCGCACCATGCGGCTGACATCCTCCATCAGCGGGAACAGCAGTTCCAGCTCGACGTTCGGGAAGGCCTTGGCGAAGTCCGCGAACAGGGCGCCGAGGGCATGCTCGGGGTAGAGCTCGTCGATCGCCACCACGAGGCGGTTCTCCACCCCCTGCTCGAGGCTGCGCGCCACGCCGACCAGGTGCTCGCGGCGGTCGAGCACCACGCGCGCCTCCAGCAGCAGGCGCTCCCCCGCCGGAGTCAGCACCGGATTGCGGCCGGCCCGGCTGAACAGGGCGAGGCCGAGATCGGTTTCGAGGTTGGCGACCTGGGTGCTGACGGCGGATTGCGCCTTCCTCAGGATGCGCGCCGCGCCCGAGAAGGAGCCGGCTTCGGCCGCCGCCACGAAGGCCTGGAGCTGGTCGAGGGAGACCGCCATCCATCGAATTCCGAGATAGGTTCCAACTTGCGAGCACGAGTATCGCAGATAGAACGCGCTCAACCTATACCAGCTTTACGAGACGAGACCATGCGAACCACACGCGACCGCATCCGCCACGCCATCCTGTTCGAGGTGATCGGGCTCGCCCTCGTCATCCCGCTCGGCTCGACGCTGTTCGGCCTTCCCGCCTCCGACATGGGGGTGATCGGCGTCGGCAGCGCGCTCGTCGCGATGGCGTGGAACTACGTCTACAACCTCGGTTTCGATCGCGCGCTGCAGCGGCTGACCGGGCACACGCGCAAGGGCCTCCTCCTGCGGGTGGGCCACGCGGTGCTGTTCGAAGCCGGGCTGCTGGTAATCCTGCTGCCGCCGATCGCCTGGTACCTCGGCATCTCGCTGGTCGAGGCGCTGGTGATGGACCTCGCGATCGCGGGCTTCTACGTGGCGTACGCCTTCCTCTTCAACCTGGCCTACGACTGGGCCTTTCCGTTGCGAAGCTGGGGCGCGGTCGCAGCGGAGCCCACGGCCTGAACCGCAGCGCGCTCACGCGACGACGAGGTTGAGCCTGCGCGCGGCCGGCCCGAGCTCGACGCGCCGCCCCCAATCGAAGGCGATGAAGTCCTGCTCGATCCCGTCGGCGAAGACCACGCCGCCCTCGTTCATCCGCGAGGTGATGGACAGCGCCGTGCCGGCGAGCTTGCCCGCCCGCACCGTGGTGCCGGTGGCGACGCTCGGGAAGGGCTCGCGCACCCAGTAGCCCACCGCCGACTCCTCCGCCCCGATCCCGAGGGTGAGGCGCGTCGCCTCCCCGATCGAGCGGGCCCAGCCGGTCAGGCCGGTCCCCGAGGCGACGATGAGCCCGCTCGAGGACTGGTCCTCGGCCGCGCCCTCCGCCTCGATCCGGTAGCGCGCCGACTGGTGGCTGCGATGGCCGACGAAGATCTCGTTCAGCGCCAGCAGCCGCTGCCCGGTGTCGAGCACCGCCTCCACCAGGGTGCGGCGCTCGACCGGCGCCGCCCCGGCGGCGCTCGCCGGCAGCAGCGCACCAAGGCGCTCCACCGCGAGACGTGCGAGGGCGCCGTCGTAGAGGTCGGGCGCCGGGTTGACGCCGAGCACCGGCTGGTCGCGCAGGTACTTGGCCACGTTGGCCACGAGCCCGTCCTGGCCCACCGTCACGACCACATCCTCGGGAGCGAACAGGAAGCGGTCGAGGTCGCCGCGTCGCGCCAGCGCCTGTCGCCACTCCCCCGGCACCGCCGCCCGCGCCTGCGCGAGCACTGCGTGGAAGCGGGCGTGGCGCGCCTCCACCTCGGCCAGGTTTTGGCCTCGGCTCCCCAGGAAGAACCGGGCTTGGCCGCGGGTCGCGTGCCGGGCGAGCAGCGCCTCGTAATCGGTCTCGCGGATCACGAACACCGCGCGCGGGGCGATCACCGCCATGGCACACTTCCTCTCATGGCACGCTTCCTCTCATGGCACGCCTCCCATCATGCCACGCCCCTAGCGCGGCAAGGCGGGCGACGGCGCGGGCCTGCGGAACTCGCCGAGCGCGGCGGCCAGCAGGTCCGGCGTCACGTTGAGGTGCTCGATGGTCTCGAGCTTGCCCGCGAACTCGCGGGCGGCGAGCCCGAGGAGCACGGCGGGCGGCAGGTCGCGGTAGATCGCGGCCCGGCGTTGCTCGGCCTCGACGTGGGCGCCCTCGACGAGGCGGATGCGCTCGGCTTCGGCGGCCGCCTCGAGCCCCTGCGCCTCGGCGAGGCCGGCGGCGCGGTCGCGGGCGTTCTCCGCCTCCCGCGCGATGAGCACGGCTTCTTGCCGGGCCAGTTCCGTGCGCGTCTCCAGCTCGTTCTCGGCGATGGCCCGCTCCTTCTCGACCGCGAGGGCGCGGCGCGCGAAGGTCGCGGCGTCGGCCTTCTGCTGCAACGCCTCGAAGGTCGGCGTCTGCAACGCGCGCTCCAGCTCGCTCGACGGCGCGAGGTTGGTGAGCCGCACCGAGACCACGGCGATGCCGATCTCCGCCAACGCCGGGGCCGCCCCCAGCACGGCTTCGAGGGCGAGGCGCAGCGGCTCGGGGCCGGCGTCGAGGAGGGTGCCGACCGGGCTCCCGCCGATCGCCTGCATCACCGTCTGGCCGGCGATGCCGCCGAGCCGCGCCTCGATGCGCTCGATCGGCTCGCCCTGCGGGCGGCCGGTGCGCAGCCCGAGGGAGAAGTCGACACGGCTCGCCAGAAGCACCGGATCGACGACGCGCCAGCCGATCGTGCCCTGGACCACCACGGTCTGGAAGTCCCGGCTGCGGCCGCGCACGAACAAAGTGGTCTCGCGGTCGTCCATCGGCACCTCGCTGATGCTCGCGGTCTCTGGCCGGAACCAGAACACGAGGCCGCGCCCGCTCTGCCGGATGCGGCCGTTGCGGTAGCGGATGACGTGGCTGCTCGCCTCGCTCCTGAGCTGGGCGACCGGGCCGAGGTTGCGGATCGTGGCCATGGGAGCCTCCTTTCGCTGGAATCAGAGCGGCTTGCGGAAACGGTAGAGTTCGGCCGGCCGGAACGAGGTGCCGGCCTCGCGGGCGCCCGTCGGGACGAGCCAGCCGCGGTCGAGCATCCGGCGGCGGAAGGCGGGCTTGTTCAGGGACGTGCCCAGGATCGCCTCATGCACGTCCTGAAGTTGGCGCAGGGTGAAGCTCTCCGGCAGCAGCGCGAATCCGACGTCGGAATAGTCGAGCTTGCCCCGCAGCCGCAGGATCGCCAGGGCGAGGATGTCGGCGTGGTCGAAGGCGAGCGGCAGGGCTTCGTGGCCCGCCCGGTCGCGCACCGCGAAGGCTGCGACGGGCCCGCCCGCCTCGCCGGCCCAGGACACGGCGATGCGGGCCGCCGACAGCGCCGCGTTCTCCTCTTCGACCTGCGCGAACACGGCCTCGGGCAGGAGTGCCAGGTAGGCGACCGTCACGATCCGCATGCGCGGGTCCCGATCGACCGCGCCGAAGGTGTAGAGCTGCTCCAGGCGCGTCCGCTCGGCCTCGATCGCATCGAAGCCGGCCTTGTCGCGAAGCACGCGCGCCGCCGCCCCGTCGAGGGTCTCGTCCGGTCGAACGAAGCTGCCCGGCAGTGCCCAGCGCCCGGCATGCGGGTGCTCGGCGCGCTCGATCAGCAGCACCGCCGGGTGGCCATCGCTAAGACCGAGCAGGACGAGGTCGACGGTCAGCGCCGGCCGCTCGAAAGCGGTGGGATCGTAGGCCTTCAGAAAGGCATCCTCGTCCATGGCGACACCATATATCTGTTCTGCATCTAACTAAGATGCAGAACAGATATATGTCAAGCTGTGCGGTCGGCTCTGCCGTGCCTGGTGCGACGTCCCTCGCTACGTGAACGAACTCCCAGCAAAATTTGATCGTCACAGCCGCTTCCGCGTTGACGACCCGGATCGGCGGCGCCCAGGGCGCTCGCCTTCGAGAAACACCGCGAGACCTGTCATGACCTGCATCCGATCGAAGAGCGTGAAGGCCCTGGCAATCTCGGCCGTCGTCGCGGCGAGCCTGACAAGCACCGCCTCCGCCGACTGCCTGCGGCGGGTCTACAACCGCTCGACCGCCGTGCTGGTGGCGAGCCAGGACGGAGGCCCCGCCTTCGTCGTCCCGCCGGGGCGTTCGGCCACCGTGCGCCTGTCGCGGCCCGGGCAGATCGACCTGACGGCGTACTGCTCATCGGTGGACCGCTTCGGACGCCCGGTCGCCGGCGGACGGGAGGCCGCAAGGCTCCACTTGGATTACGAGGCGGTGCTCGACCGCTGCTTCATGAAGTTCGGCGACGGGTTCTTCCAGCCGGAGCTCGGCCCGGGCTTCTTCGGGACGACGAATACGGCGCCCTTCACCGTGAACAACCCGAAGCAGGGCGACGTCGTCCTCGGACCTTCCGGTGCCATCTGCTCGCCGGAGAACTGAGCGCGTCTCTGGCCGTTCTTATGAGGAGATCTGTACCGGTCTCGACCTGTGGCGTATTGATGGGACCGAACATGACCGAGCAACACGGGGACGCAACACAGATGTCCGAGGTCCTGCGCCTCATCGGAACCTTGTCCGACGAGGTGCTCGATGCCCAGATCATGAAGCGGCCGGTGCCGGCGGTCCAGGTCGCGGCGTTGGCGGACGCGGCGCGCCTCCTGCAGGACCACGACATCGCCCTGCCGCCGATGCTGCTCCAGGTGCTGCATGGGCTCGATCGCGACGGTGTTTCGCCGACCGGCGACTCGGACGATGACACGTCGGATGCGCCGGACGAGGCGGATCCGGCCAAAGGCCTCAAGAGGTTCCTGCGGCCGTTTCGGAACTCTCGTTCCTAGGTCGGCTTCTCTCGGCACACACTGGGAGAAGACATGACCAAGATCACCACGCTTTCCGGCGCCGCCGCGATCCTGATGCTGACGGCCGGCGCGTCCTTCGCCGCCCCTTGCGCGGTAGGCACGACCACCAACAACCAGGGCGCGTCGTCCTCCGCCGACAAGAGCTCGTTGGCCGACGGCACCTCGACCGCCAAGACCACACCCGGCGCGAAGGCCGAGACGCCCGGAACGGTCGGCGCCCTGAACAACGTCGGCGCCGGCACCAAGCCGGCCGACGGCGAGCAGAAGCCGGCGGAAGGCAAGGTGGTGAAGCCGGGCAGCAACGACTGCTGACCACCGTCGAACGGCCTTTTTCGATCGTCCGATGGCCCTGCCGGTCTCGCCCGGCAGGGCTTTTTGTTTGTGCGCCGGACCGATCAAGGCCGCTTGCGGGGCCGACGCGACGGGTCTCGCCGGAGCTTCACGAGGCGGTCATGCCGGCGGGCGTACAAGCCTCAGCGTCCGCACCGTGCGACGCCCGGGTTCGCCGGAATCCCGCCGTCGACGAGGACGGACAGATCGCCGCGCGGCATGCATCCTCGCTGCACTGCAGCACGGCGCGCCCCATCTCTGGTGCAACGCAGTCATGGACCGTCGCACCCCGGTGCGCCCGACCCGGAGAGCCACCATGTCGAACCTCGAACACCGCGCCGCCGCACGGATCGCCCCTGGATCCGCCTCGGTGCCGCCGCTCGTCCCAAAGCACATCCGTGAGCAGTACGGCACGGCGCTGACCCGCATCCCGCACATCGCGCTCGGCGCCCGAAAGGTCACGACCAGCAAGGCCCTGCCCGCCGTCGGATCGTTCGGCTGAGGGGAGATTTTCGCCGACGCTTCCGGACCGGCGCGCGGTATCCCGGATCGCGGCTACGTCGGAGTCGCCGAGTGATCCGGGACCTTTCGACGGGTGCGCCGGTTGATCAGCGCCGCGTCCGTCAGCGGCCTGGAGTACGCCGTGTACAATCCCTTCTTCTCGTCGATGATGCTCGCCTTCGAAGCCCAGAAGGTCGTCGAGCTTCGCCTTGTCCGGCTCGCCTGGGGCGGCCGCGAAGGCACGGCCGAGATGCAGTCGATGGTGGTCGAGAAGATCCAAGCGGGCATCGAGGCCGCCGGCACGCTGATGATGGGCGGCTCGCCCGAGGTCGTGATCGCGCGATACCGCGAGCACGTAGCCCAAAATACCAAGCGGCTGATGGCGGCGTAGGCTTCGAATCGGGCGGCCGGCACCGGACCGGCCGATCACAGAGCGCCGCGATCGGGCTCCCGCGCGGGGCATCGGGAGGCCTCGTCGGCGCTGATCGCCGAGACACCGCGGGATAGGCCGCGAGCTTTTCCCGTGACGACGGGACTGGCGCCGTCCTTCCCTTGCGACATCCCTGCTTCAACCAGGCATTGCAGATTTAACTTATGATAACGTAGAGACGCGAGGGCTTCGCTATGCGGCTCGAAGGACGGGCCGGTCGCAATCTCTGGTTGGCCAATCGGGATACCCGCCCCTTCGCCCATCGGAGACGACGTTGCCCTGCGCTCATTTCGCCCGCGAGGATGGCGACAGCTGGACCGATGTGAGCGGGAGCGGCGAGTTCCGCGCGCTTCGACCTTTCGGCCGACGCACCCGGATCTCCGGGGATGCCGGGCGTCCGATGTCCGCGCGGGCGCCGCGCCTCGGATCGATCCGCTGGTGAGCGACGCGCTCGGCTCCGACCAGTCGCCGCCCGCGCTGCTGATCCGCAAACTGGCGAGCACCGCGCAGCTCTCGGATAGGGATCGTGGCGCGATCGGGATGCTGCCATTCGCGGTCCGCACCTTCCCGGGGCGCACCAGCATCGTCCACGAGGGTGATGCGCCCAAGCAGTGCTGCCTGATCCTGGACGGGTGGGCCTATCGCTGCCGCACCCTCGCCAACGGGCAGCGCCAGATCTTCGCGTTCTACGTGCCCGGCGACATGCCGGACATCGAGAGCCTGCACCTGCACGTGATGGACCAGGGCCTCGTGGCGATCGCCCAGACCACGGTGGCCTTCGTCGCGCACAAGGACATGCGCGCCCTGATCCAGAGCAACACCAACGTCGCGATGGCCCTGTGGCGCGACACCCTGATCGACGCCACCCGCTGCCGCGAGCGGGTGATCAGCCTCGGCCGGCGGCAGGCCGTCGGCCGGATGGCGCACCTGTTCTGCGAGATGTACGTCCGCCTGCGGACGGTCGCCCTGGCGGACGACCTGCGCTACCTGCTGCCGCTGACCCAGGCCGAACTGGCGGACGCGTTGGGCCTGTCGTCGGTGCACGCGAACCGCTCGTTGCAGGAACTCAGGAAGATGGGGCTGGTCACGCTCCACCGCCGCGAGCTGATCATTCAGGACTGGAGCGGGCTCGCGACGACTGCGGAGTTCGACCCGTCCTACCTTCACCTGATCTGACGATCCGGGCTGCGGATGGCGAGCGGTCGGTCGGCGCATCGGGCGGGGGTGATACGGCGCGGACGGGCCGGTGCAGCCGCCTACACGAACGTGCCGCGCCGGCGGCCGGGATCATTGGGTTTGACGGCGCAGGGCGTGGATCGTTTCGACCGCGGACGAGCCGGAGGTTTCGATGTGGCAGACGAGGCGCAGCGTGAGCAGCGTGGAGTCGGCGTCGCGGATCGTCACCACGATGAAGCCACCGCGTCCGTCGCCATCGAGGTCGGAGACGTAGCGAGCTGCGCACGAGATCGCGTGCGCCCGCGCCGCCTCGATGTCCGACAGCTCCGTGCCCGCCTCGTCCCGGAGGTCGATGCCGTCATGGATGTCGAAGTAGTATCGGACCATGCTCCCCCCGGCATACATCGCTAACCTATGTAAACAGAGTCCTCGACACCGAGCACTCTGGCGGGATATGACCCATATTGGTGATGGGCAGGACTAGCCTTATGCATCGAACGACGCAAGATGTAACCCCACGGTCACAATGGCGATAGAGGTCAAGGTGCAGGAAGAGACCATTGGCGCCATTGGCGACGCCGTCGACCTGCTGATACAGGCTCGCGAGCGGCTTGAAGCGCATACGTCGTCGAAGACGCGCCTACTCCTCGACATGCTTCTTCTGGATCTTGCCGAACAGTTGGCTGCTTTCGCCGAAGAGGCAAAGCATTGACGGCAGGTGGACCGATTTTTCGCCGGCATATCGTCCGAATCGGATTCACTTATGACGCTTTCGGCGAAGTCGAGGGTGTCTAACGTGAGGCGCGCGCCTCCCGTGATGCGAATGCCCCCGCTTTGCTCAAGTGCCTTTCCCCTTCGGCGGGCGCGAACGACGTTCAAGACGCTCAGAAGCATAGAGTGCGAAGAGAACGCAGCTTTAACGAAGCCTTTACTACGACGAGGGATAACCAAGAAAACAACCCTCGATTGCGTCTGGCCGATGTACCTCCCGCTGATCGCCGCACTGATGATGCCCTGCGCCCTCATGGTGGTCGCGGTCTCGGTTGCCGGTCGCGGAGACCCTGACGACCGGTGGACCAAACTATCCCACTCCACTCGTCGCCTGATGGACCTGTAGGCCGAGCATGCCGCCTCTCGCGAGCCACACCTCGCGCCGTAGACTTTCGTCCGGCGACGAACCGGCGTTTCGTTTACGGCGCGTTAACCATTGCAACCGGAAGTTGATATTACAGGTTCTCGAAGACAGGTGATCACGTGGCTGGTCTTGCGCAACTCGAAGAACAGGCGGTGGAGAGGCTGACGCTCCGTCTTGTCGAGGACGCCTATTACGACCTCGCGGCGGTGGTGCAGGCGGCCAAACCCCAGGCCGCGGCCGCGCTCCTGGCGGTGATGGAGCAACGGGTGACCGACGTCCTCACCCTCCTGTGCCGGACCCGGTCCGAAGGCGAGCGCTCGGAGGTGATCGCGCTCGCGGTCGGCGAGCGCATCGCCGAGATCATGGACCAGGCGCATGGACGCCCGTCGCACGTCCGCGCCGCCTAGGGAGATCGCATCATGACCGTCGACCGCAGCGCCGGCTTCGAGAAACGAGCCGTCGAAGGTTTCCTCGGCGTCGCCTTGCAGGTCGCCCTGGTCCGCCTCGGCGAACTCTCGGGTGGACGGGCCGAAGAGGCGCTCGACCATTACGAGCATTCGCTCGTCCAAGCCCTTCGAGGTTTGACCGGGCCCGAGGGAGCGAAGCTATCGACGAAGACCGCAGTCGAGGATACGATCGTGATCCTGCGCCGGGCGATCGACCGCGCCAGCCGGACGATCGCGGAAGGCGAAGCTTCGACGATGCGGCGCTCGCCGATCGCAGCCTGACCGATCACCGATCGGCCGTAGGCCAGCAGAGTGATCGCAGGTCGCAGCCGGATGAGATCGACCGCGGGCGACGATGCCTTTTCTCTCACGTTCGCTGCTTGCAACGTCGCGAGAGGTGTTGGTCAGCGCAGTAAACGCTTGCAGCGAACGGACCGCGCGGAGCCCGCCTGCGGCGGAGGACGAATACTGACGGCGGGTCGCAACAGTAGCATCTGCGCAGGCACAGCGACCGGCTAACGGTCAAGCTATGTCGAATTTGCAACCCCGGGTTGATCTCAGGTGTGAAACTCAATCGCGCGCAATGCGTATTGGGTCGTGTCCGGACCGGCGACGACGCCGGCTCGGCTTCCTCCGACCTGAAAGCGACCGTTCCGATGATGCCCACGCATGCGCCGAAGCTCACCACCGATGGCGATCGGTCGATCGGAAGCCGCATCGCGGCGTATCGGACGGCGCAGGGCCTGAGCCAGACTGCGCTCGGTCAGGCTCTCGGGGTGACGTTCCAGCAGGTCCAGAAATACGAGAAGGGCCGCAACCGCGTGGGCGCCGCCCGCCTTCAGGCGATCGCCGACTTTCTCGGCGTACCGGTCTCGACCTTCTTCGATGAGCCGGCCGAGGCCGTCGACGGACGCGAGTCGATCCAGCACCTGCTGCAGGACCCGGAGGTGATGAGCCTGGTCCGGACCTTCGCCGGCATCTCCGACGCGGCGACGCGCCGCAACGTTCTCGCCATCGTCAAGGCCGCCGCCAGCCTCGCAACCACTCCTCCGGCGTCGGTCGAGTGATGCGGCTCCGACCGCGGCGGGTTCGGGGTGTCGGACGGTACAACCGACTTTTCAGTCGTCGCGCGTTGAACGCGTACAGCCTCACAAATTATCTTTTAGTCCCAGACAAGATATTTTTGATACTGCGCCGCCGTTTTATTGCCATGTGCGCGCAGCGCATGGCGTGACTTGGTCTTCGATGGACGAATGCGGTCGAAGGGCGGCAGTATAAAAGAAGAACTACGAATTTCCTGCATTATGTTGCGTTGCAAAATCCGCATATCGCACCGCACCATTTCCGTGTTTCAATCTCTTGGTCGGTCGGCTCTGCAGGCGACCCAACCGGAGATTCGTCATGCGCTTCACCCACGCCCTCACCGTTGTCGCCCTCGTTTCGGCGCCCTTCGTCGCCGGCACCGCGATGGCCGGCGAGCCGCTCAACCTCACCCCGCCGCTCTACCGCGAGCAGGCCCGGACGATCCGGCAGACCCGCGCGACCAGCGACATGCTCACCACGCCGCAGCCGGTCATCGCCGCCAAGCCCGTCGAGGCCCGCCGCGTCGTCGAGGTGGTCGCCGAGGCCAGCGCCGCCCGCTGATCCCGCGATCGGACGGCCGACGCGGCTCCTCGAACGAGCCCGCGGCCACCTTGCGCCGGAACACCGCCCGCCTCCGGCGCGGGCGGGGCTCCGGCGGATCGCGTTTGACGGTCTGAATATTCTACGCACGGCGCGGCCGGTCTCTTCCGCGAAGGAGACCGCGTCGATCGCAAATCCGTAGCGCGGAACCTCGCCCTATCGGATCTGCCGTTGCGCGGCCTCCCGCCCGGCAGCAGCGTGGAACCGAAAACGAAGACGTGATCGTCACGCTGGGGTCGGTCGCGCGCCCGAGGACGTGCCGAACGCAGGACGTGGCCTCGGCCGTCGAGCACGACGGTTAGGCGGTCGCCGCCCCGCAGCACTTCCCAAAATTTCTTCTCGCGTGAAGCCGATCCGAGCCGGGCGTTTGACCCTCGGAACGAGGACCGGCGCAAGGCTTAAGGCCCCTTGCAAGCTTGCGGCGCGCCTTGGGATTGGGAAGGCCCGAGTACGGTTCTGGGACCGGGTCCCGCCCATCGCCCCGGCGCTCGCCTCCGCCATCCAACCGCACAAGCACATGACGGTCGAAGCCGGCGGCAAACTTTGGTTCTGTCTGCGCCGACCGCGCACCTGCCTACGCAAGCCCGAATTGGGGCGGCTCCGCTGAAATCATGGATCAAGTGGCGACCGAGACCGTCGGCTCGGACCCGAATCGGCAACGGACCGCACGCCGCCCTCGCCATGCCGACCCATCCGCTTCTCGCCGAGGCGAAATGCCCGCGTCGGAAGTCCGCGGTCGTTTGGAGCTTATCCAGGCTGTCCGAGTTGCCCCCGGCATTTCCGATTTCGATGGCGACGCCCTGCGGCGGCCGTCGCCCCCCCCCGCAACAGGTTCGGAGACCATGATGGGACGACCTGGAGACCTCGACATGAGCCGACGCGACGTGGTCGCCACCGCGACCGCGGCGGCGGCCCTTTCCACTCTTCCCTCGGGCGCCCGCGCCGAGGGCGCCGCCACGGGCCAGCCGGTGCTTGCGACGGTGTCGTTCACGATCAACGGCGAGCGTCGCGAACTCGAGCTCGACACCCGCACCAGCCTGCTCGATGCGGCGCGCGAGCACCTGCGCCTCACCGGCTCGAAGAAGGGCTGCGACCACGGCCAGTGCGGCGCCTGCACGATGATCGTCGACGGTCGGCGCATCAACGCCTGCCTGACGCTGGCGGTCATGCACCAGGGCGCGGAGATCACCACCATCGAGGGGCTCGGCCAGCCCGACAACCTCCACCCGATGCAGGCCGCCTTCATCCGCCACGACGGCTACCAGTGCGGCTACTGCACGCCGGGCCAGATCTGCTCCGGCGTCGCGGTGCTCGCCGAGATCGAGGCCGGCATCCCGAGCCACGTCACCGCCGACCTCACCGCGCAGACCACCGTGACCGAGGCCGAGATCCGCGAGCGCATGAGCGGCAACCTGTGCCGCTGCGGCGCCTATTCCAACATCGTCGAGGCGATGAGCGAAGTCGCCGGCCTCGAGACCGGCCGGAGGCACGCATGAGGTCCTTCACCTACGAGCGCCCGGACACGGCGGCCGCAGCCGCAGCCGCCGTCGCCGCCACGCCGAACGCCAAGTTCATCGCCGGGGGCACCAACCTCCTCGACCTGATGAAGCTGCAGATCGAGACGCCGACCCACCTCGTCGACGTGAACGGGCTCGGGCTCGACCGGATCGAGGCGACGCCGGACGGCGGACTGCGCATCGGCGCGCTGGTGCGCAACACCGACCTCGCCGCCGACGCGCGCGTCCGAAAGGATTACGGCGTGCTCTCGCGGGCGCTGCTCGCCGGCGCCTCGGGGCAACTGCGCAACAAGGCGACCACAGCCGGAAACCTGCTGCAGCGCACCCGCTGCCCGTACTTCTACGACACGGCCCAGGCCTGCAACAAACGCCAGCCCGGCTCGGGCTGCTCGGCCCTCGACGGGGTGAGCCGGCAACTCGCGGTCGTCGGCGGGAGCAACGCCTGCATCGCCACGCATCCCGGCGACATGGCGGTAGCGATGCGCGTCCTCGACGCCACCGTCGAGACGATCGATGCGAAGGGCGCCGAGCGCAGGATCCCGATCGCCGAGTTCCATCGCCTGCCCGGCGACGCGCCGGAGCTCGACACGACGCTGCGCTCAGGCGAGCTGATCACGGCGGTGACGTTGCCGAAGCCGGTGGCGGGCACGCACATCTACCGCAAGGTCCGCGACCGCGCCTCCTACGCCTACGCGCTGGTCTCGGTGGCGGCGATCCTCGGCAAGGACGGCGCCGGGCACGTCGCGTTCGGCGGGGTGGCGCACAAGCCCTGGCGGGTGGAGGCGGCCGAGGCCGACCTGCCGCGCGGGGCGAAGGCGGTGACGGACGCGGTCTTCGCCGACGCCGAGCCGACCCAAGAGAACGCCTACAAGCTGAAGCTCGCCGAGCGGACCCTGTCCGCCGCGCTCAACCAAGCCAGGGCCTGAGCCATGAAGTTCGATCAGCCAGCCGGCCAGAATCCCATCGATCAACTCAAGGTGGTAGGCAAGCCCACCGACCGCATCGACGGCAAATACAAGACCACCGGCACGGCGCCCTACGCCTACGAGCGCCACGACGTGGCGGCGAACCAGGCCTACGGCTACGTGCTCGGCGCCAGCATCGCCAAGGGCCGCGTCCGCGCGATCCACACGGAGGACGCCAAGCGCGCCCCCGGCGTGCTCGGGATCGTGACGACACTCGAGACCCCGCGGCTCGAGCGGGGCATGATGAACGCCGCCTACCTGTTCGGCGGCGACCAGATCCAGCACTACCATCAGGCCGTCGCCGTGGTGGTGGCCGAGACCTTCGAGCAGGCGCGCGCGGCAGCCTTCCTGGTCGCGGTCGACTACACCCCGGATGCCGGCAAGTTCGACCTCGCCGTCGAGGCGAAGGGCGCTCCGCCCGTGCCGGGCGACAGCGGCGAGGGCAGCGGCGGCGACGGCGAGGAGCGCGTCGGCGACTTCGAGGGGGCCTTCGCGCAGGCGCCGGTCACGCTCGACGAGCGCTACACCACCGCCGACGAGAGCCATGCGATGATGGAGCCGCACGCGACCATCGCGGCGTGGGACGGCGACAAGGTCACGCTCTGGACCTCGAACCAGATGATCGGCTGGGGCCACGGCAGCTTGGCCAAGATCCTCGGCGTGCCGAAGGAGAACGTCCGCCTCGATTCGCCCTATGTCGGGGGCGGCTTCGGCGGCAAGCTGTTCGTGCGCGCCGACGCGGTGCTCGCCGCCCTCGCGGCGAAGGCCTTGAAGCGGCCGGTGAAGGTCGCGCTGACGCGTCCCCTCATCGCCAACAACACCACGCACCGGCCGGCCACGATCCAGCGGGTGCGCATCGGCGCGACCAAGGACGGCACGATCACGGCCATCGCCCACGAGAGCACGTCCGGGAACCTTCCCGACGGCGATCCCGAGACGGCTGTGAGCCAGACCAAGCTGCTCTACGCCGGCGCCAACCGCCTGACCGCGATGAAGCTCGCCCACCTCGACCTGCCCGAGGGCAACGCGATGCGGGCGCCCGGCGAGGCGCCGGGCCTGATGGTGCTCGAGGTCGCCATGGACGAGATGGCGGAGAAACTCGGGATGGACCCGGTCGAGTTCCGCATCCGCAACGACACCCAGGTCGACCCGCAGGACCCGAAGCGGCCGTTCTCCAAGCGCGACCTCGTCGGCTGCCTGCGGCTCGGGGCGGAAACCTTCGGATGGGCCAAGCGCAACCCGCGCCCCGGCCAGGTCCGCGACGGCCAATGGCTCGTCGGCCACGGGATGGCGGCGGCCTTCCGAAACAACATGGTCCTGAAGTCCGGCGCCCGGGTGCGCCTGGACGGCGACGGCACGGTGACGGTCGAGACCGACATGACCGACATCGGCACCGGCAGCTACACCATCATCGCCCAGACGGCCGCCGAGATGATGGGCGTGACCCTCGACCGGGTCGTGGTGCGCCTCGGCGATTCCGCCTTCCCGGTCTCCTCGGGGTCCGGCGGGCAGTTCGGCGCCAACTCGTCGACGGCGGGCGTCTACGCGGCCTGCGTGAAGCTGCGCGAGGCGGTGGCGCAGCGGCTCGGCATCAACTCCGAAGACGCCGTGTTCGCCGACGGGCAAGTGCGGGCGGGCAACCGCGCCGTGCCGCTCGGCGAGGCGGCCGCCCAGGGCGCGCTGTCGGCCGAGGACACGATCGAGTTCGGCGACCTGTCCAAGAAGCAGCAGCAATCGACCTTCGGCGCCCACTTCGTCGAGGTCGGCGTCGACGCCGACACCGCCGAGATCCGCGTCCGCCGGATGCTGGCCGTATGCGCGGCCGGGCGCATCCTCAACCCGAAGTCGGCTCGCAGCCAGGTCATCGGCGGCATGGTGATGGGGACGGGCGCGGCGCTGATGGAGGAGCTTGCGGTCGACACCAAGCGCGGCTTCTTCGCCAACCACGACCTCGCGGGCTACGAGGTGCCGGTGCACGCCGACATCCCGCACCAGGAGGTGATCTTCCTCGACGAGGTCGATCCGATGTCCTCGCCGATGAAGGCCAAGGGCGTCGGCGAGCTCGGGATCTGCGGCGTCGGGGCGGCGGTGGCGAACGCCGTCTACAACGCCACCGGCATCCGCGTCCGCGACTATCCGCTGACCCTGGACAAGTTCCTCGACCGGCTGCCCGAGGCGGCCTGAGCGCAATCCCCCCCGGAGCCGGACCGATCCCGGCACCGGGGGTTTTCAGGGAAATCGGTCGCATCCATGCCCTCTCGCGCCGCGCTAGCTCGACGGCATGGATCGAAGCTTTCCCCTCACCTTTCCGATGACTCGCGCCGCCGGGCTCGACCGCCTCTCGGCCTTCCTCGCGGAGGCAGGGGCGGATTACGCCGCCGCCCGCAACACCGACCGTGGGCCGGACGCGCGGCCGACCACCTCGGCGCTCTCGCCCTACCTGCGCCGGCGCCTCGTGACGGAAGCGGAGGTCGTGGCCGCCGCCGAAGCCGCCTTCGGCGATGGCGGCGCGGAGAAGTTCGTGTCGGAGGTCTTCTGGCGGACCTACTTCAAGGGCCATCTCGAGACCCATCCAGCAGCCTGGACGGACTTCCTGGCGCTTGCCGCGGCCGACCGGGGGCGGCTTGCGGCCGAGCCCGGCCTACGCCGGACCTTCGAGGCCGCGATCGCGGGCCGGACCGGCATCGACGGCTTCGACGACTGGGCGCAGCAACTCGTCGAGACCGGCTGGCTGCACAACCATGCCCGGATGTGGTTCGCCTCGATCTGGATCTTCACCCTGCGCCTGCCTTGGGCGCTCGGCGCGGACTTCTTCCTGCGCCACCTCCTCGACGGTGACCCGGCGAGCAACACCCTGTCCTGGCGCTGGGTGGCGGGCCTGCACACGCGGGGCAAGCACTACGTGGCGCGTGCCGAGAACATCCGGCGCTACACGGAGGATCGCTTCGACCCTCGAAACCTCGACGAGTATCCGGACGCCCTCGACGAGCCGATGCCGCCGCGCGAGGTCGCCCTGCCGGCCGCCGACGCCGCGCCCTCGGGCGACGTCGCCCTGCTCCTGCACCTCGACGACCTGCACCCGGAGAGCCTGCCGCTGGGCGCGGCGCGCGTGGTGCGGGTCGGAGGGCTGATCGCGCATGCCGAGGGGGCGTCCGAGGCCGTCCGGGCGGCGGACGCCGCCGCGATGCGCGATGCGCTGGACCGGGCGGCGGCCCGTTTCGACTGCTCGGCGGGACCGGCGACCGGCGCCTGGGCCGGGGCGCTTCCCGTCGTCACCGCCTGGGCGCCCGTCGGCCCGTCGGCGGCAGTGCTGCCCGAAGCGGTCTTGCGGCTGCGCCGACCCTGGGACGAGGCGGCCTGGCCGCTCTCGAACCGCGGATATTCCAGGCTCCGCTCCGCGATTCCGCGATTGACCGCAGCCTGACGCCCCTGTCGGCGGCGCCTCGCGAGGCGCCGCGCGCTGGCGCCCGAATGCGAAGGCCCTGGCCCCGGTGCCGGCTTTCGGCGTAGCCGGACGGCCATGTTCCATCTGATCTTCAGCCTCCCCTGCCTGTACGTCGTCACGCGGGTGCTCTGGCCGCTGCCGGGGCCGCCCGCGGCGAAGGCCGCCGTGGCGGTGCTGCTGCTCGTCGCCTCGCAGTACCACCTGTGGTGCCGCCTCTCCTCCGGCTCGGTGTTCGCGCCCGAGTTCCCGCGTTGGCTGGTGGTGCTGTTCAACGGGGCCTTCGGCGCCATCCTGCTGCTCGCTGGGATGCAGATGGCGCTCGACGCCGCTGCGCTGGTCGCGTGGCCGTTCGGCGGCTGGGCGATCCCCGCTGCCTGCCGCGACGGGGCGGCTGCGCTCGCGCTGCTGCTGTCGGCGTTGGCGGTGCGGCAGGCGGTACGGCTGCCGCCGCTCCTGGACGTCGAAGTGCGGATCGCGAACCTCCCCGACGCCTTCGACGGCTACACGCTTCTGCAGCTGACCGACCTCCACATCAGCCGGCTCTTCCCGGCCCCCTGGACCGAACAGGTGGTCGCGCGCTCCAACCGCCTCGGCGTGGACCTCGTCGTGATCACCGGCGACCTGATCGACGGCGCGCTGGCCTCGCGTCGCGCCGACGTGGCGCCGCTCGCCCGGCTCGGCGCGCCGGACGGCGTCTGGATCGTGCCCGGCAACCACGAGTACTTCTTCGACTACCCCGCCTGGATGCGGCACGATGCCGAGCTCGGCATGCGGGTGCTCGCGAACCGGCACACGGTGCTGCGGCGCGGCGACGCCGCCCTGGTGCTCGCGGGCGTCACAGACCGTTCGGCGCCGCAGACCGGCCACCCGGGACCCGATCTCGACGCCGCGCTCGCGGGCGCGCCTCCGGGCGCGCCGATCATCCTCCTCGACCATCAGCCCAAGGGCGCGCGGGCGGCGGCCGCGCGCGGCGTCGCGCTGCAGCTCTCCGGCCATACCCATGGCGGAATGATCGCAGGGTTCGACCGGCTGTTCGCCCGCGCCAACGGCGGCTTCGTCTCGGGCCGCTACGCGGTCGGGGGCATGATTCTCTACGTCAACAACGGCACCGGGCTCTGGCCTGGCTTCGCCCTGAGGCTCGGGCGCCCCTCCGAGCTGACGCGCATCACCCTGCGCCGGGGCGATGACGCCGCCGACCCGGCGCCGACCCGATAAGTCGCGCTGAACGAGAGCGCTGCCGCCACGTCGGCGCCGTGGATCGCGTTGCGCGTCAAGCCAAGCGTGGCTTGCGTGCGAGCCGGACGACTGGGTATACCAGATACACGCCGGATGATCGTCCGACGCAAAAACAATAACCTAACTCTCAGGGATGAAATCATGCCGCGCCGAATCTTGATCCTCGGGGCATCTTACGGCTCGCTGCTTGCGACGAAGCTGTTGATGGCCGGTCACGACGTGACGCTCGTCTGTCGTCGGAAGACCGCGGATCTCATCAACAGCCAGGGCACCGAGGTGCGCATCAAGCTGCGCGACGAGGCCACGCACCGGGCGTTCCACTCGCGCGACCTGCCGGGCAAGGTCGACGCGATGCCGCCCGAAGACGTCGACGTGTCGCGCTACGACCTCGTCGGCTTGGCGATGCAGGAGCCGCAGTACAACAACCACACGATCCGTGTGCTGATGATCAAGATCGCCGCGGCCAAGCTGCCGTGCCTGTCGATCATGAACATGCCGCCGCTGCCCTATCTCGAGCGGATTCCGGCGCTGGCGAAGATGGACCTGCGCGAGGCCTACACCAATGCCGGCGTCTGGGACCGCTTCGAGCCGGGCCTGATGTCGCTGTGCTCGCCCGATCCGCAGGCGTTCCGCCCGCCGGACGAGCCCGCCAACGTCCTCCATGTCGGGCTGCCGACGAACTTCAAGGCGGCGACCTTCGCCGACCCCGAGCACAACAAACTGCTCCGGGAGCTGGAAGCGGGCATCGACGCGGTGCGGGTCGACGGGCACGACGTCCCCGTGAAGCTGAAGGTGTTCGATTCGCTGTTCGTGCCGCTGGCGAAGTGGTCCATGCTGCTCACCGGCAACTATCGCTGCATCACCCCCGAGGCCCCGCGCTCGATCCGCGATGCGGTGCACGGCGACCTCGATCGCTCGCGCGCGATCTACGAGCATGTCGACGCGCTGGCCCGCCGCCTCGGTGCCGACCCCGCCGACCAGGTGCCGTTCGAGAAGTACGCCAAGGCGGCCGAGGGCCTCCTGAAGCCGTCCTCGGCCGCCCGCGCGGTGGAGAGCGGCGCGCCGTACATCGAGCGCGTCGACCTGCTGCTCAAGCTGATCTCGCACCAGCTCGACATGCCCGAGGCCGAGATCGACCGCACGGTCGAGATCGTGGACCGCAAGCTCGACGAGCGCATCATCCCGGGCTGATTCCCGGAGCGGCGGGAGAGCGGGGACCATGTCGGAGGGAACGCCGACCCCGTTCATCCTGAACCGCCTCGACTTGAAGACGCTGCGCCTGTTCGCAGCGATCTGCGAGGAGGGCACGCTCAACGGCGCGGCGCGGCGGGCCGCGATCGCGCCGTCGGCCGTCAGCAAGCGCCTCGCCGAGCTGGAGCGGGCGCTGTGCTGCACGCTGCTCACCCGCGAGCCTAGGGGCATGCGCCCGACGCCGGCCGGCGAGACGCTGCTGCACCACACCCGCCGGATGCTCGGGTCGGTCGAGCAGATCGCCCTCGAACTCGCCGAGCACGCCAGCGGCCTGCGCGGCTTCGTCCGCGTGCTGGCGAACCTCTCGGCGATCGTGCAGTTCCTGCCGGAGGACCTGCAGGCCTTCCTGGCCGCCCAGGCCGGCATCGGCGTCGACCTGGAGGAGCGCCCGAGCGGCGGCGTGGTCGCCGGCGTCGAGGAAGGCGCCGCCGACCTCGGCATCTGCGCCGGCCGCACCGATCCGCGCTCGCTCAAGGCCTATCCGTATCGCGGCGACCGCCTCGTCCTCGTCGTGCCCGCCGGCCATCCCCTGGCCGGCCGAGACGCCCTCGCCTTCGCCGACACCCTCGACTACGACCATGTCGGCATGCACCGGGAAAGCTCGATCTACGGCACGCTCCGCGACGAGGCCCGGCGCCTCGGGCGGCCGCTGCGCCTGCGCGTCCACGTGCCGAGCTTCGACGCGATCTGCCGGATGGCGCAGGCCGGAATGGGGCTCGGCGTCGTGCCCGAGCGGGTCCACGCCCTGCTCGGGCCGCAGATGAACGTCGTCGCCGTGCCGCTCACCGACCCGTGGGCACGGCGGACGCTCAGCCTCGTCGTCCGGCCGGGCGCGCAATCGCCGGCGGCGGCCATGCTGTTCGACCACCTGCGGCTGACCGCGGACGCCTGAACGGCAAGACCTGCGTTCGCGTTAGGAGAACGCAGGCTGGTGCATCGCGTTTGGACACCCTGCGGCCGATCCCATACCGATCGGTCCAAAGACGATGGAGGGAACGCCGATGCCAGGCCCGGTGCAAGCTTCGGCCAACGGCCCGCTCGACGGAATCCGGGTCCTCGAGCTCGGTCAGCTGATCGCGGCGCCGTTCGCCACCAAGATCCTCGGCGAGTTCGGTGCCGAAGTGATCAAGGTCGAGGCCCCGAAGGACGGCGACCCACTGCGCCGGTGGCGCAAGATGCACGAAGGCACGTCGCTCTGGTGGTACCTGCAGTCGCGCAACAAGAAGTCGATCGCGATCAACCTGAAGTCGCCCGATGGGCTCGACATCGTGAAGGACCTCGTGCGCAGCGCCGACGTGGTGGTCGAGAACTTCCGGCCCGGCGGACTGGAGAAGCTGGGCCTCGGCTGGGACGTGCTCTCCGAGCTGAACCCGAAGCTCGTGATGGTTCGCATCTCCGGCTACGGCCAGACCGGCCCCTACCGCGACCGGCCGGGCTTCGGCGCGATCGGCGAGTCGATGGGCGGCATCCGCTTCACCACCGGAAGCCCGGAAAGCCCACCCGCCCGCGTCGGGGTCAGCATCGGCGACACGCTGGCCTCGCTCCATGGCGTCATCGGCGCGCTGATGGCGCTGCTGCACGTGAAGACCGCCGGCGGCCAGGGCCAGGTCATCGACGTCTCGCTCGTGGAGAGCGTGTTCAACGTGATGGAGAGCCTGGTTCCGGAATACGACCTGCTGGGCGAAATCCGCACCCGGACCGGCGGGGCGCTGCCCGGCATCACGCCCTCGAACACCTATCCGACCAAGGACGACGGCTTCGTCGTCGTCGCCGGCAACTCGGACCCGATCTTCCGGCGCCTGATGACGGCGATCGGCCGGCCGGACCTCGCCGACGACCCGGCGCTGCGCAACAACGACGGCCGCTCGAAGGTCGCCGGCATGCTCGACGGCGTGATCGCAGACTGGACCCGAGAACGCAGCGTGGACGAGGCGCTGGCGGTGCTCGACGCGGCGGACGTGCCGGCGGGCCGGATCTACTCGGTGGCCGACATCGTCGCCGACCCGCACTACGCCGCCCGCGACATGATCCTCGACGCGGAGCTGCCCGGCGGCACGAAGGTGAAGATGCCCGGCATCGTGCCCAAGCTCTCCGGCACCCCCGGCGCGGTGCGCTGGCAGGGGCCGGCGCTCGGCGCCCACACCGATTCCGTGCTCGCCGACCTCGGCCGCGACACCGAGACCATCGAGCGCCTGCGCCGCGAGGGAGCCGTGCAATGACGGGCGATGCCATGCTGATCCAGGAGGTCGCCACCCGCGACGGGTTCCAGATCGAGCCCCGCTACGTCGAAACCGCCGACAAGGTCGCGCTGGTCGACGCGCTCTCGGCCGCAGGCTTCTCGCGGATCGAGGTGTCGTCCTTCGTCTCGCCGAAGGCCGTGCCGGCGCTTCGCGACGCGGCTGAAGTCTTCGCCGGGATCGGCCGGCGGCCCGGCACCGTCTACGTCGCCCTGGTGCCGAACCCGAAGGGCGCCGAGCGGGCGCTCGCGGCCGGCGTCGGCGAGGTCAACCTCGTCGCCTCGGTGAGCGAGACCCACAACCGCGCCAACATGGGCATGACCCCGGAGGCCTCGATCGAGGGGTTCGCGCGGATCATGGAGACGGTGAAGGGCGCCCACGTCTCGACCAACGCCACGGTGGCCACCGCCTTCGGCTGCCCGTTCGAGGGCGACCAGCCGACCGACAAAGTGATCGCCCAGGTCGAGCGCTACCTCGCCCTCGGGATCGGCGGCGTCACGCTCGCCGACACCACCGGCATGGCCAACCCGCGGCAAGTGGAACGCCTCGTCGCCCGCGCGCTGGCGATCGTGCCGGCGGAAAGGCTGACCCTGCACTTCCACAACACCCGCGGCCTTGGCCTCGCCAACGTGCTCGCGGCCTACGGCGCCGGCGCGCGCCGGTTCGACGCGGCGCTCGGCGGCCTCGGCGGCTGTCCGTTCGCGCCCGGCGCCACCGGGAACATCTGCACCGAGGACCTCGTCAGCATGGCCCACGAGATGGGCATCGCCACCGGCCTCGACCTCGACGCGCTGATCGGCCTCTCCCGCGACCTGCCGCGCCTCGTCGGCCACGACGTGCCCGGCCAGGTCGCCAAGGCCGGCCGCCCCGGCGACCTGCACCCGGTTCCCCAGGCGGCTTGAGCCGCAAACACCGCGACGAGGCGGCGTGAGCCGCGGAAGCTGCAACCCGGCGGCGCGAGCCGCGTCCCATCCTCAAGCCTTCCCGGCCGACATGGTCGACATCCTGCGCGCGGGCGAGGCGACCGGCACCCTCGTCGACGTGCTGGCCTCGCTCACCGCCTCGATCGAGCGCCGCGACGCCGTGCGCCGCCACCTCTCCTCCGCAATGATCTACCCGGCGCTGCTCGTGCTGATGGCGATCGGCACCCTCGTCATGATCGTCGGCGTGCTGGTGCCCGCGCTGGCGCCGCTGTTCGAGGGCAGCGGCCGCGAGCCGCCCTTCGCGATCCGCGCCGCGGGCGCCCTCGGCGCCGGCCTCTCGGCCGGCTGGCCGTTCCTCCTCGCCGGCACCGCCGCGCTCGCCCTCGGCCTCGCGCAGACCTGGCGCAAGCCCGGTTTCGCCGCAGGCCGCAGCCGGCTCGCCCTGCGGCTGCCGTTGCTGCGCAGCATCGTGGTCGGGGTCGAGCTCGGCCGGATCTGCCGTGTCCTCGGGACGCTGCTGCAGGCGGAGGTCCCGATCCCGGATGCGGTGGCGGCGACGCGCCCGCTCGCAAACAACCGGATCTTCCGGCAGGCGCTGGACGAGGCAGGCCGCCGCCTCACCGAGGGCGGCACCCTCGCCTCCGGCCTCTCCAGCCTGAAAGCCTACGCGCCGTCCACGCTCAACCTCATCGCCAGCGGCGAGCAGGTGAACCGCCTCGGCAGCGTCCTGATCCACGCCGCCGAGATGCACGAGACCCAGACCCGCCAGCGCATCGACCGCCTCCTCGCCCTGATCACGCCGCTGGTCACGATCGCCATCGGCGGCCTGATCGGCGGCCTCATCGTCTCGGTGATGGGCGCGATCCTGAGCGTGGGGCAACTGGCTCAGTGAGTGGTTGATGCCGGTGACGGGGTCGGCTGGTCGTGTCGTCGAGTTAAGAGATCCTCGGTTTGCCGTTGAGATTGTACGGCGGCTGGCTAGGGCACCCGGCGCGTCGGCCTCGCAGTCCATTAATCGTTCCAGACGTCATCCTCTTTGTACGACGTAGATCCAAGGCTGACCCCCTATTCATGACTGGTATTGACTCGTTGCGGTGAAGCGGGAGCGATGACGCCGAGTATGTTAGGTTCGACCATCCTCGGCTGCCTATCGCGGCTCTCGGGCGAAGGAGTGGCGGAGTAGAACCGGTAGGATTCAAGGGCCCTTATTTTGTCGTTGGTTCCGGTGGACGTCGCTGCACCTGCCGGACGGAAGCCTCGATCATCGCAGGCCCGCAATTGCGGTGCCGAAGCGTGAGGCATCCATGTCCGCGACAGATTGCCGAGCGCGTTGCTCGCCGCCCCTGCCGCGCTGATCTCGCGCTGGAGTTCCTCCACGAACTCGCCAAAGGCATTCGAGGCCGCGGCCCCAGCATCCGTGAGGCCCGCCGCCTGCCGGGACTGATCGATCACGAACCGGGCCTGCGTGGAATCGGTGTCGTCGACGATCGCCCGCGCCATCGCAACCATGGAGCCGCGTGTGCTGGCACACTTGGTCGCGGTTAGGGCACGTAACCGTTGGGTGCAGTGCAGCGTAGTCACTGCATCGCAATCGAATTTTTAAGGGACGCACCGCCATGAAGGTGCTGATCGCAGCCACGGCCTTGACCGGGCACGTCAACCCGCTGCTCGCGGTCGGCCGACTTCTGGCCGCACGCGGGGACGTGGTCGTCATGACGACGGCCGAACGATTCCGGAAAAAGGTCGAGGCCGCGGGCCTACGGTTTTCGCCCATCGACGACGACCATGCCGCCGAATATCGCGCGATCGATCTGCCGGCGGGCCCGGAGCGTTATCGGCTAGAATTCGCGCGACGCTTCATCGATCCCATCCCGCACCAGACGGACGCCCTGCGTCGGCTGATCGACGACGAGCAGCCCGATGTCGTCGTCGCGGGAAGCATGTTCCTCGGCGTGCTGCCCCTGTTGCTCGATTCCAAGCCGCGCCCGCCGATCGTCGTCCTGAACGTGAGTTTCCTGTTCCTCGACAGGCCCGACGAGGCGCCCGTCGGCCTCGGCCTGCCGCCGGCGAAGGATTCCGCCGAGCAGGCCCGTTACGCGGTCCTCAAGGCCGGCATGGACGCAGCCTTCGCCGATCCCGTGCGCGTCTACGCGAACGATCAACTCGCGCGCCTCGGCGTACCGGCTCTGCCGGCCGCGCTGCCTCATTCCATCGCCACGCTGCCGGACCTGTTCCTCCAGCAGACCGTGCCGGGCTTCGAGTACGATTTCGGGACGCTGCCGCCCAACCTGCGTTTCACCGGCCTGCTGCCGGTGACGAGCGCCGACGTGCCGCTTCCGGATTGGTGGGCGACCCGCGACCTCGGCAAGCCCGTGGTTCTGGTCACGCAAGGCACCCTCGCCAACGCCGACTTCGGCGAACTGATCGAGCCGACCTTGGCGGCGCTGGCGGACCGCGACGACCTCCTCGTCGTCGCGACCACGGGAGGGCGCCCGGTCGAGGCCCTTCGCGGGCCGATTCCGGGCAACGCCCGCATCGCCCCCTTTCTTCCGTTCGACGCGATGCTGTCCGACGTCGCCGTTCTCGTGACGAATGGCGGTTACGGCAGCGTCTCGCAGGCCCTCGCAGCCGGCGTGCCGATCGTCTCGTCCGGGCTGACCGAGGACAAGGCGGAGATCGGCGCGCGCATCGAGTGGTCGGGCGCCGGCCTCAACCTGGCCGCCAACGCTCCGACCGTCGATGCGCTTCGCGACGCGATCGGCACGGTTCTCGCGCAACGGCGTTTCCGCATGCGTGCCGAGGCCTTAGCTCAGGACTTCGCCCGCCTCGATTCGAGACAGGCCGTTCTTTCGGGGATCGACGATGTCGTTCGCGGCGGGCGCGTCGTCAGGGGAATCGCAGCATGACGACAACGCCGATCGGCCGCAGCGCCAGACTTGAATCCGGTGCAAATCGGTCCGCCTACGCTATGCTACGGAGACCTGGGCTGACTGCATTTGCCGCCACGCTCGTCCTGGCAGTGACGACCGGCCTGCCCATGGGATCCGCTGCTAAACTGATTCCGCAGGCCGACGATCAGGACGGCCCTTTCCTTGGCATTTGACGATCAGCGACCCGACCCGATGACGCTCGTTCCTCAGACCATCGATGATGCGGAAGTCCCCATGCGCGTCGTGGTCGACCTGAACCGTTGTCAGGGCTATGCGCAGTGCTGCTTTGCGGCGCCGGGAGTCTTCGACGTGCGGGGCCATGAAATCCTGTTCTACGATCCGGCGCCCCCCCGCGCCCGTCGGGGCGAGATCGAACGCGCCGTCCATGCCTGCCCCGTCCGCGCCATACGCATGCAGGCCGAGCCTGGAGTGACCCAGTGAGCGGCGTCGACACGCCCGGCATGATCGTCGTGGGCGCGTCGCTCGCCGGCCTCCACGGTGCGGAAGCCCTGCGCCGTAATGGCTATGGAGGCCGCATCACGATCGTGGGCGATGAACCGCACCGCCCCTACGACCGGCCGCCTCTGTCGAAACACGTCCTCTCCGGCGAACTGGCCGCGGACGCGACCGAGCTTCCGCAACGCGCAGATCTCGACGCGCGCTGGATGCTGGGTCAGGCCGTAATCGGCCTCGATCGTCGCGCGCATACGATCGGCCTCGCGGACGGGGCGGTGCTTGCCTACGACAAGCTGCTCGTCACGACCGGCGCGCGGGCCCGCCCCTGGCCGGTGGAGTCCGGCGGCACGCTCGGCAACATCTTCACCCTGCGCGGCCGTGACGACGCCGCGCGCCTGCGTGCAGCCCTGGTCGCGGGTCCGTCTCGCATCCTCATCGTCGGCGCCGGCCTGATCGGTTGCGAGGCGGCCTCCTGCTGCCGCAGCCTGGGATTGCCGGTCACCCTGATCGATCCAAACCTGACCCCGCTCGCCCGCTCCCTCGGTACGTGGGTCGGCGGCGTGATCGCGGACTGTCTCAAGGATGCCGGCGTCACGTATCGTCCGAACGCACAGGTGCTGCGCTTCGAGGGCGACGCGACCGGCCGGGTGGTTCGCGCCCACCTTGCGGACGAGCATGTCGTCGAGGCCGACCTGGTCATCGTCGCGCTCGGCGCCGTCCGGGAGACGGGGTGGCTGAAGGCGGCCGGCCTGATGGCCGATGCCAGCGGCCTGACCTGCGATGCTGCGTGCCGAACCCTGGACGCCGATGGCGCGCCGTGCCCGGACATCTACGCGGCCGGAGACGTGGCGCGATGGCCGATCTCCCTCTATGGGGATCGGTTGATCTCGGTGGAGCACTGGGGCAACGCCGTCGCGCAAGGCGGCCATGCGGCGCGCAACATGCTGGCGACGGCCGACGACCAACGCCCCTACGACCATCTCCCGGCGTTCTGGTCGAGCCAATTCGGGATCAACATCAAGGCCGTCGGCCTCAGCGAGGGAGCGGATACGGTCGCGATCGTTCACGGCTCGCGCGCCTCGCGACGCTTCCTCGCCGTCTACGGCCGCGAGGGGCGCAGCATCAGTGCCGTGTCGTTCGATCAGGCCCGGTGGCTCCCCGCGTATGCGGAGGCGATCCGGATCGGCGGCGCCTTCCCGCCGATCCGCGATGCGAGCGATCAGGATCGCATCGTCTCCGGGCTCCCCGGCTTCCCGCCGCCGCGCCGAATCTCCGGGTCACAAGTCTCCGGGTCACAAGTCTCCGGCTCACATGTCTCCCGTTCCGACGAGGCTCGTCATGCCTGAGGACACGCTGTTTGCCGAGGTGCTGGACCCGGCCAACCGAGCCGATCCCTATCCGATCTACGCGCGGCTGCGGGAGAAGCCTGTCTCGCGCCAGAGCGACGGCAGCGTCGTGGTGAGCACCCATGCGGCGATCCGCAGCCTGATCTTCGATCCGCGGCTCAGTTCCGAGGATCTGCCGCCCTCGCGCCGGCCGCGGACCGGAAACCCGATCAAGGATTGGCTGCTCAACCCGATCAAGGACCGCATCGTCACCGCGCATCGCCCGCTGATCTTCCGCGATCCACCCGATCACGACACCCTGCGCGGCGTCGTCATGCGGGAATTCTCCGTGACGCGGGTGCAGGCCCTGAGGCAGCGGGTCGAGCGCGACGTCGACGCGCTGATCGAGGGTTGCCGGGGACGCGACGAGATCTGCCTCGTGGAGGATTTCTCCTACCCGCTGCCGGTCGCCGTGATCTGCGACATGCTCGGAGTGCCGGAGAAGGACGAGCCGCAGTTCCAGTCCTGGGCTTCGCAACTCGCCACCGCGCTGGAGCCCGATACCCGCCACGACGAGGCCAGCCGGCACCGGACGGCCGCCGCCTTCGACGCCATCTCCGGCTACATGCGTGCGCTGATCCGCGAGAAGCGCCGGCGGCCCACGCCGGACCTGCTCAGCGCGCTGGCTGCACCGTCTCCCAATGGCAAGCCGGCCATGGGCGATTTCGATCTGATCTCGACGGCGATCCTGCTGCTCGTGGCGGGCCACGAGACGACGGTGAACCTGATCACCAACGGCATGCTCACGCTGCTGCGCCATCCCCACGAATGGGACAAGCTCCGGGCCGACCCCGAGCGGGCCCCGCGGGTCATCGAGGAATTGCTCCGCTACGAACCGCCGGTGCACTTCCGAACCCGCAAGGCGCTGGGCACCATCGAAATCGCCGGACATACCATTCCGAAGGGTGCCCCCGTCATCCTGCTGTTTGCCGCCGCGAACCGCGATCCCGCCCGCTTCGCCCACCCCGGCCGCTTCGATCCCGATCGTGACGACGTCCAGCATTTCGGCTTCGGCGGCGGACTTCACTACTGCATGGGGGCGCCGCTCGCGCGGATCGAAACCGAAATCGCCCTCGTGGCCCTCAGCCGCCGCCTCGTGGCACCCCGGCTTTTGTCGGATCCGCCGCCCTATCGGAGCGGTGCTTCGCTACGCGGTCCCGAACAGCTAGGCATCGGGATTGGCGGCGTCGTTTGAAGGGCTTTGCAGTGTGGGGGCGCCGCCTGAAATGCGGTCTTCTTTGAAGGCAGACTTCCCGGATACCGGCGGCGGATCGACTTCGTTCAGAAACTCGATTTTTGGCCGAGATTGACTAAAAGTGGCCTTATACCAAGCCCCGTTGAACGTGATTCACGCGAGGTAGCATCGCGATCCAGGTCGTGATTCTCTTTTCAGGTTTGGAGCCTGAGGAGGATGTGATGGCTGCTCCGGTGCCACTGCGATCGGATTATGA